>NZ_JBHJVK010000029.1:0-95681 GCF_042264695.1 Kitasatospora sp. NPDC056138
GGGACGACTAACAGGCTGGGGGCGGCGGCCTCCTCGGCCGCCGCCCCCTGCCTGTCGCCCCCGGGTGATCGGGGATCAGGCGAGACTGTCGTCGATGAACGCGAACAGCTCCTCATCCGAGGCCGATTCGAGGCTCTCGACATCCACCAGCTCACCGGATTCGGTCACCCCGGAGTCGGCCAGCGGCTGCGACTCGCTCCACCGGGTGGCGAGCGCCTGCAGGCGCATCCGGATCCGGGCGTGGGTGACACCGTCCGGGGTGGTCGCGGCGAGCGCGGCCTCCAGGCGGTCGAGCTCCCCCATCACTGCGGCGGCGGCCGCCGCACCGTCCGGGAACAGCTCGTTGCGAAGGTGCGCGGCGAGCAGCACGGAGGTCGGCTGGTCGTAGACCAGCGAGGCGGGCAGCGTCAGACCGGTGAGTTCGGCGAGGCGGTTGCGCAGCTGCACCGCCGTCAGCGAATCCAGGCCCAGGTCCCGGAACGCCTGGCCCGGGTCGACCTCCTCCGGTCCCGGATAGCCCAGCACCACGGCCGCCTCTGCCCTGACCAGGGCGACGAGCACGCTTTCGCGCTCGGTCCCGGAGAGCCCGGCCAGCCGCTCCGGCAGCGGGGCCTCGGCGGGGAGCCCGGCGGCGTCGGCAGCGTCGCCCGGCTCGTCCTCGGCGGCAGGACGCGCCCGCTCCGCGCGCTGCCGCTGGACCCATTCGGACAGCGCTGGCAGGGCGAAGCCGAGTGGCAGGTCGCCATCGATGCCCAGGGTCGCGGTCAGTGCGTCGAGGTCCTCGCGCTCCACCATGTCCCAGAACTCGGCGTCGACGAGGGCCAGTCGGGATGCCGGGCCGTCGGCCTCGGCCGCCTCCGGCCAGTAGCGGTGGCGCTGGAAGGCGTAGGTGGGCAGGTCGATCCGGCGCGCACCGGTCCCGGCGAAGAAGGCCGGCCAGTCCACCGGCACACCGCGCACATGCGCCTGTGCCAGTGCCGTCGTCACCGTCAGCGCCTCCGACCGCCCCGGCCGCAGCACCGGGACGAAGACCGCCCCGTCCACACAGTGCTCGCCCAGCCCGCACAGCACCCCGTCCGGCCCCAACTCCACGAACGTACGGACACCTTCACGCTCCAGCGTGCGCACCGCGTCGTCGAAACGCACCGCCGCGCGGACGTGTCGCACCCAGTACTCCGCTGACCGCAGCTCCTCGGCGGAGGCCACCTCGCCGGTCAGCGTCGACACCACCGGAATCCGCGGGGCCTCGAACACCAGACCCTCCGCCACCGTGCGGAACTCCGCCAGCATCGGCTCCATCAGCGGGGAGTGGAACGCATGGCTCACCGCCAGCCGCTTGGTCCTGCGCCCCTGCGCCGCCCACTCCTCCGCGACCTCCAGCACCGCCTGCTCGGCACCGGAGATCACCACGGAGTGCGGACCGTTGACCGCCGCGATGCCCACCTCGGACTCACGACCGGCCAGCAGCGCCAGCACCTCGCCCTCACCGGCCTCGACCGCCACCATCGCACCGCCGGCGGGAAGTTGCTGCATCAGCCGGCCGCGCGCCGCCACCAGCACGGCAGCATCCGCGAGTGAGAGGACTCCGGCCACGTGCGCGGCGGCCAGCTCGCCGATCGAGTGCCCCGCCAGAAAATCCGGCCGCAGACCCCACGACTCGACCAGGCGGAACAGCGCCACCTCGACCGCGAACAGCGCGGGCTGGGTGTAGCCGGTCCGGTCGAGCAGCTCGCTGTCGTCCGCGAACACCACCTCGCGCAGCGGGCTCTCCAGGTGCCCGTCCAGCTCGGCACAGACCGTGTCGAAGGCCCCGGCGAACACCGGGTACGTCCGGTACAGCTCGACGCCCATGCCCAGCCGCTGACTGCCCTGGCCCGAGAACAGGAAGGCGCTCTTGCCCTCGACCGCCTTGCCGCCCACGAGCTGCGCGTCACCGGCCCCCGAGGCCAGCGCCTCCAGGCCACGGAGCAGGTCGGCGCGGTCACCGGCCACCACCACCGCGCGGTGGTCCAGGGCCGCGCGGCTGGTGGCCAGCGAGTACGCGACGTCGGACGGCCGCAGGCCCGGCTCGGCCTCCAGCCGGTCGCGGAGCCGCGCCGCCTGGGCGCGCAGCGCGGCCCCGTTCCGGCCGGACAGCGGCCACGGCAGAACGGCCGGGGCGGGACGGTCGGCCGCCGGATCGGCGACGTCCTCGACGGGCGCCTGCTCCAGGACCGCATGGGCGTTGGTGCCGCTGATCCCGAAGGAGGAGACGGCGGCCCGGCGCGGACGGCCGGTCTCCGGCCACGGGCGCGCCTCGGCGAGCAACTCCACGGCACCGGCGGACCAGTCCACGTGCGGCGACGGCTCGTCGACGTGCAGGGTCTGCGGCAGCACGCCGTGCTGCATCGCCAGCACCATCTTGATCACGCCCGCGACGCCGGCGGCCGCCTGGGTGTGGCCCAGGTTGGACTTCACCGAGCCCAGCCACACCGGGCCGTCCTCCGGGCGGCGCCGGCCGTAGGTGGCCAGCAGCGCCTGCGCCTCGATCGGGTCACCCAGCGTGGTGCCCGTGCCGTGGCCCTCCACCGCGTCCACCTGGTCCGCCGTCAGACCGGCGTTGGCCAGGGCCTGGCGGATCACCCGCTGCTGCGCCGGACCGTTCGGCGCGGTCAGACCGTTGGAGGCGCCGTCCTGGTTCACCGCGCTCCCCTGGACCAGCGCGAGCACCCGGTGCCCGTTGCGGCGGGCGTCGGAGAGCCGCTCGACCAGCAGCAGCCCGACGCCCTCGGCCATGTTGGTGCCGTCGGCGGCCCCGGCGAACGACTTGCAGCGGCCGTCGGCGGCCAGCCCGCGCTGGCGACTGAACTCGATGAGCGTGCCGGGGTTGGGCATCACCGTGACGCCGCCGGCGACGGCCAGCGTGCACTCCCCGGTCCGCAGCGCCTGCACCGCCAGGTGCAGGGCGACCAGCGAGGCCGAGCAGGCGGTGTCGACCGTGACGGCCGGGCCCTCCAGGCCGTAGGTGTAGGAGAGCCGGCCGGACATCACGCTGGCGGTGTTGCCGGTGCCGAGGTGGCCCTCGAAGCTCTCGGCCGACCGCATCAGGACCGGCACGTAGTCCTGGCCGTTGGTGCCGACGAACACGCCGGTCCGGCTGCCGCGCAGCGCCAGCGGGTCGATGCCGGCCCGCTCGAAGGCCTCCCAGGACGTCTCCAGCAGCAGCCGCTGCTGCGGATCCATGGCCAGCGCCTCGCGCGGCGAGATGCCGAACAGTGCGGCGTCGAACCGGTCCGCGTCGTGCAGGAAGCCGCCCTCGCGGGTGTAGGCCGTGCCCTGGGCGTCCGGGTCCGGGTCGTACAGGCCGTCGACGTCCCAGCCGCGGTCGGCCGGGAAGCCGGAGATCGCGTCACCGCCGGAGAGCAGCAACTGCCACAGGTCCTCAGGGGAGTTCACACCGCCGGGGAAGCGGCAGCCCATCCCGACGATCGCGATCGGCTCACGGGCCTTGTCCTCCAGGTCGCGCAGTCGGCCGTGGGCCTCGTCGAGGTCCTTCAGGACGCGCTTGAGGTATTCGCGGAGCTTGTCTTCATTGGCCATCGGAACGGTGCCCATTCGAGTCGTCGGAGTGGAGGCCGAGGGGGTTGCGCAGGAGTGTGTCCGCCACGCTCAGCCCCTGCCGAACTTCTTGTCGATGTAGTCGAAGATCTCGTCGTCGGAGGCGTCGTCGATCTCCGCCGCGCCGGTGCCTCCGGTGTCGCCCCGGACCTCGTTCCAGGTGGCCAGCAGGGACTGCAGACGGACCGCGATCCGCGCGTGCGCGGCGTCGTCCGGCGCGACGACGGAGAGGTCGTCGGCGGCGATCGAGGACAGCACGGACTCCAGGCGGCCGAGCTCTTCGAGGAGTTGCGGCTCCGCACCGGTGCCGCCGGGGGCGACCTCGGCCCGCAGGTGCGCCGCCAGCAGGGCCGGCGTCGGATAGTCGAACACCAGGGTGGCCGGCAGGCGAAGCCCCGTCGCGGTGTTGAGGCGGTTGCGCAGTTCGACGGCGGTGAGCGAGTCGAAGCCCAGCTCGCGGAACGCCTGCCCGCCGGCGACCAGGTCCACCGAGGTGTAGCCGAGGACCGCGACCACATGGCTGCGGACCAGCTCCAGCAGTACGCGCTCCTGCTCCGCCGCCGAGAGGTCGGCCAACTGCTGGGCCAGGGTCGGCGTTCCGGCCCCGTCCGGGACGGCGGCGGCCGCAGCGGCACGCCGCACCGGGACGCGGACCAGGCCGTGGAACAGCGTCGGCAGCGTGCCCGGGGTGGCCGCGAGTGCGCGCAGCGCCTTGGGGTCCAGGTGCATGGGCACCAGGACCGGCTCGTCCGGCACCGTCAGCGCAGTGTCGAACAGCGCCAGGCCCTGCTCCGCAGTCATCGGGAGGACACCGCCGCGCGCCGACCTGGCGAGGTCGACCTCGCTCAACCGCCCTGCCATGCCCCGGCGTTCGGCCCACAGACCCCAGACCAGGGAGACCCCGCTCAGACCACGCGCCCGGCGGTGGCGGGCGAGCGCGTCCAGGAACACGTTCGCCGCACCGTAGTTGCCCAGCCCCGCGCCGCCGAGGGTGCCGGCGGCGGCCGAGAACAGGACGAAGGCCGACAGGTCCAGCTGCTCGGTGAGCTCGTGCAGGTTGACCGCCGCGTCCACCTTGGGGCGCAGCACCCGGTCCATGCGCTCGGGGGTGAGCGCGCCCACCACGCCGTCGTCCAGGACGGCGGCCGTGTGGACCACCGCCGTCAGCGGATGCGCGGCGGGGATCCCGGCCAGCAGCGCGGCCAGCGCCTCGCGGTCGGCCGCGTCGCAGGCGGCGATGACCGGCTCGGCTCCCAGCGCCCGCAACTCGGCGAGGAGTTCCTCCGCGCCTTCTGCGGCCGGACCGCGACGGCTGGTCAGCAGCAGGTGCCTGACGCCGTGTCCGGTCACCAGGTGACGGGCCAGCAGCGCCCCGAGGCCGCCGGTGGCCCCGGTGATCAGGACGGTGCCCTCCGGGTCCAGCGGCCGCACCTCGAACCCGTCGGCCGGATCCGTGACGGGGGCGGTCCGGGCGACCCTGGCCAGCCTGGGGACCAGGGCGGTGCCGGCGCGGAGCGCGAACTCGCTCTCGCCGGAGGCGACTGCGCCCATCAGCCCCGGCACCAGCCGGCGGGAGGCCTCGTCGTCGTCCAGATCCACCAGGACGAACCTGTCGTGGTTCTCGGTCTGGGCAGCCCGGACCAGGCCCCACACGGGTGCGTGGACCGGATCGGCCGGCGTCCCGGCGCCGGCGTCGGTCGACACGGCGCCCTCGGTCACCAGGAGCAGCCGGGAGGAGCCGAGCCGGTCGTCGGCGAGCCAGTCCTGCAACAGGGCGAGGGTGCGGTGCGTCGCCGCGTACACGGCGGGCACCAGGCCCGCCGGGACGCCCGCCGGGGTGCCCGCCACGGCGTCCTCCGTGGTCGGCTCGGCCGCCGTGCAGGCCACGACCACGGTGTCCGGCGCAGGCTGTCCGTCCGCGACCGCCGTCGAGAGCGAGAGCACGTCGGCGTACGACTCGACACGGACGCCTGCGGCTTCCAGCGCCGGGCCGACCTTGAAGTCGTCGGCCCCGAGCACCGCCCAGCGGCCCCCGGTCGACGCCCCCTGCGGGACGGCGAACGGCGTCCAGTCGACGCGGAACAGCGCGTCGTGGTGACCGGCCGCGTCCGCCCCGCCGAACTGTTCGGCGGAGACCGCGCGCAGGACCAGCGAGTCCACCGAGGCGACCAGCGCGCCCGTACCGTCGGTTGCCGTCAGGGAGACCGCGTCCGCTCCGACCGGGGTCAGCCGGACCCGCAGCGCGGACGCCGAGGCGGCGTGCAGGGTGAACCCGTTCCAGGCGAACGGCCTGCGGCTGCGGGGCTCGCCGTCGGTGTCGGTGGTGCCGTTGGTGTCGGTGCTGGCCGTGCTGTCGGTGTCAACGGTGCTGTCGGTGCCGGGCCTGCTGTCGGCGGGCTCCGGCTGCGAGGTCACGAGGGCCAGGGACTGCAGGGCCGCGTCGAGGAGTGCCGGGTGCAGGCCGTACGAGCCCGACTCGCCCTGGAGTTCCTCCGGCAGACCCACCTCGGCGTAGATCTCGTCGCCGTGCTGCCACGCCTTGCGCAGCCCCTGGAAGGCGGGCCCGTACAGCAGTCCGGCCTGCGCCAGCCGCTCGTAGTAGCCCTCGACCGGCAGCTCGACGGCGTCGGCCGGCGGCCAGTTGCCCAGGGCCGGCGACGTCGCGGACGTGTCGGCGACACCGGCGGCCAGGGTGCCGCCGGCGTGACGCGTCCAGGGCTCGGACCCCGTGGTGTCCTCCGGCCTCGCGTACAGGTTCAGCGAGCGACGGCCCGAACCGTCGGGGCCGCCCACCACGAGCTGCAGTTGGAGGCTTCCCTCCTCGGGCAGGACCAGCGGGACCTCGAGGGCGAGTTCCTCGACCACACCGCAGCCGACCTGGTCGCCGGCCCGGACGGCCAGCTCGATGAACGCCGTGCCCGGCAGCAGAACGGTGTTCCCCACCGCGTGATCGGCCAGCCAGGGGTGGGTGCGCAGCGAGATCCGGCCGGTGAACAGGAACCCGTCGGAGTCGGGCAGTTCGACGGCCGCACCCAGCAGCGGGTGCTCGGCGGACGCCAGACCGGCCGAGGCCACGTCCGCCGTCCCGGTGGTGACCGGCTCGACCCAGTACCGCTGCCGCTGGAAGGCGTAGGTCGGCAGGTCGACCCGGCGCGCGCCGTGCTCGGTGAAGAACGGCTGCCAGTCGACGGCCACTCCGCGCACCTGGGCCTCGGCGAGCGAGGTGAACAGCCGCTCCGCACCGCCCTCGTGGCGGCGCAGTGTGCCGAACGCCACCGCGTCCCGGCCGGCCGTCTCGATGGTTTCCTGGACCGCCATCACGAGGACGGGGTGTGCGCTGACCTCGACGAAGGTGCCGACACCGTGGCTGCGCAGCAACTCGTCCGTGGCGTCGGCGAACTCCACGGTGGTACGGAGGTTGGTGTACCAGTACTCCGCGTCCATGCCCGAACCGTCGACCAGTTCACCGGTCACCGTGGACAGCAGCGGCACCCGGCCGGCCTGTGGGGCCACGTCCTTCAGGACATCGAGGAGTTCGGCGTGGATCGACTCCACCTGCGCGGAGTGCGAGGCGTAGTCCACCGGCACCCGACGGGCCCGGACACCGTCCGCCTCGCAGGAAGCCAGCAGCTCCTCCAGCGCGGCCGGCTCACCCGAAACCACTACCGACGACGGCCCGTTGACCGCAGCGACCGAGATCCGTTCCTCGCCCCAGGCCGCGAGCCGCTCGCGTACGGCCTCCACCGGCAGCGCGAGGGACACCATCCCGCCACGCCCCGCCAGACCGGCGGCGATCGCCTTGCTGCGCAGGGCCACCACCCGCGCACCGTCCTCCAGCGACAACGCACCCGCGACCACCGCAGCCGCGATCTCACCCTGCGAATGGCCCACCACGACCGACGGCTCAACGCCCGCCGAACGCCAGACCTCCGCCAGCGACACCATCACCGCCCACAGCACCGGCTGAACGACGTCCACCCGATCCAGCCACGCCTCACCCGCCGTGCCCCGCACGACGTCCAGCAGCGACCAGTCCGTGAACGGCGCCAACGCAGCCGCACACTCCCCCAACCGCTCCGCGAACACCGCAGAGCACTCCAACAACTCCACCGCCATCGCAGCCCACTGCGAGCCCTGCCCCGGGAAGACGAACGCCACCTTCCCCGCAGACCCCGCAACACCCTCGACCACCTCAGCGGCAACACCACCCGCAGCCAGCGCCTCCAGGCCACGGACAGCAGCCTCACGGTCACCCGCGACCACCACCGCCCGGTGCTCGAACCCGGCCCGCGACGCCACCAGCGAGTACCCGACATCCGCCAGCGACAGCTCCGGCCACTCCGCCAGATGCGCGCTCAGCCGTGCCGCCTGACCCCGCAGGGCCGACTCGGTGCGGCCCGACAGCAGGAGCGGGACGGCCGAGCCGTCGGTCCCCGAGGTGGCGACGGCCGCCAGGGCCGGGGGTGCCTGCTCCAGGATGGTGTGGGCGTTGGTACCGCTCATGCCGAAGGACGACACCGCCGCCCGGCGCGGACGGCCGGTCTCCGCCCAGGGCCGAGCTTCGGCGAGCAGCTCCACGGCACCGGCGGACCAGTCCACGTGCGGCGACGGCTCGTCGATGTGCAGGCTCTGCGGCAGCACACCGTGCTGCATCGCCAGCACCATCTTGATCACGCCCGCAACGCCGGCGGCCGCCTGGGTGTGGCCGATGTTGGACTTCACCGAGCCGAGCCAGAGCGGCCGGTCCTCGGCGCGGTCCTGGCCGTAGGTGGCGAGCAGCGCCTGCGCCTCGATCGGGTCGCCCAGCCGGGTGCCCGTGCCGTGCGCCTCGACGGCGTCGACCTCGTCGGCCGACAGACCCGCGTTCGCCAGCGCCTGCCGGATCACCCGCTGCTGCGCCGGACCGTTCGGCGCGGTCAGACCGTTCGACGCACCGTCCTGGTTGATCGCCGAACCCCGGACCACGGCCAGCACCTGGTGGCCGTTGCGCTCGGCGTCCGACAACCGCTCGACCAGCAGCATGCCGACACCCTCGCCCCAGCCCGTGCCGTCCGCGTCCGCCGCGAACGCCCGGCAGCGGCCGTCCGCCGCGAGGCCGCGCTGGCGGCTGAAGGAGACGAACGCACCCGGCGAGGACATCACCGTCACACCGCCGGCCAGAGCCATCGTGCACTCGCCCTGCCGCAGGGCCTGCACGGCCATGTGCAGCGCGACCAGTGAGGAGGAGCAGGCCGTGTCCACCGACACCGCCGGGCCCTCCAGGCCGAAGGTGTACGACAGTCGGCCCGAGACCACGCTGGCCGCGTTGCCCGTACCGAGGAAGCCGCCGAGCTCCTCGGAGGCGTCCATGGCCAACTGGAGGTAGTCCTGGCCGTTGGTGCCGACGAACACCCCGGTCCGGCTGCCGCGCAGCGCGGTGGGGTCGATGCCGGCTCGCTCGAACGCCTCCCAGGACGTCTCCAGCAGCAGCCGCTGCTGCGGGTCCATCGCCAGGGCCTCACGCGGCGAGATCCCGAAGAAGGTCGGGTCGAACTCCGCGACGTCGTAGAGGAATCCGCCCTCGCGGGTGTACGCCGTGTTCGCCTGCTCGGCATCGGTGCTGTACAGCGCCTCCAGGTCCCAGCCACGGTCGGTCGGGAACCCGGAGATCGCATCCGTCCCCGTCGCCAGCAGCTGCCACAGGTCCTCCGGGGTACGCACACCACCGGGGAAGCGGCAGCTCATCGCCACGATCGCGACCGGCTCGTCGTCGACCACGCGGCCGACCACCGGCAGCGCCGTTTCGACCGTCCCGCCGAGCAGTTCGGACCGCAGGTAGACGGCCAGTGCGCGCACCGACGGGTAGTCGAAGACCACCGTGGCCGGCAGCGCGAGCCCGGTCGCCGAGCCCAGCAGGTTGCGGAACTCGACGGCGGTCAGCGAGTCGAACCCGAGCTCCCGGAACGCCCTGCCGACCTCGATGCCCTCCGGGCTCGCGTAGCCGAGGACGGTCGCCACGTGGGCCCGCACCAAGTCGAGCAGAGCGGCCTCGCGCTCGGCCTCGGAGAGATTCACGAGGCGCTGTGCCAGCGCGGCCGGGCCGCCGGTCGTCGACTCGCCGACCGCCTCGTCGATCGCCTTCCTGGCCTCCGGCAGCTCGTCGAACAGGCGGCTGGGCCGCGTTGCGACGAAGGAGGGCGCGAAGCGCTCCCAGACGAAGTCGGCAGCGGTCACGTTCGCGTCGTCCACGGCCAGGGCCCGCCCGAGGAAGGCGAGTCCCAACTCCGGGTCCATGGCGGGCAGACCGCCCCGGCCCAGGCGCTCGGCCAGCGTGTCGTCCGTGGCCATCCCGCTCTCCGCCCAGGGCCCCCAGGCGATCGACGTCGCGACCAGACCGTCCGCCCGGCGCTGCTCGGCGAGAGCGTCCAGGAAGGCGTTCGCGGCGGCGTAGTTGCCCTGACCGGCACTGCCGATCGTGCCGGAGACGGAGGAGAACAGCACGAACGCCGACAGCTCGTGGTGGGCGGTGAGTTCGTGCAGGTTGAGCGCCGCATCCACCTTCGGACGAGCCACAGCGGCGAAGCGCTCGGCCGTCAGGCCGTCCACCACACCGTCGTCCAGGACACCGGCCGTGTGGAACACCGCCGACAGCTCGACCGAGTCGAGCAGACCGGCCAGTGCCTCACGGTCCGCCGCATCGCACGCGGCCACCGTGACGGCAGCACCCAACCCGACCAGCTCGTCCCGCAGTTCGGCCGCGCCCGGCGCGTCCGGGCCACGACGGCTGGTCAGCAGCAGGTGCTCGGCACCGTTGCGGGCCAGCCAGCGCGCGACCTGTCCGCCCAGCGCACCCGTGCCACCGGTGACCAGCACCGTGCCGCTGGGCCGCCAGGCCGGGGCGGACGCCTCCGGCCTCGCGGCGCGCACCAGACGGCGGGCGAAGACGCCCGAGGCGCGGACGGCGACCTGGTCCTCACCGGCGGTGGCGGCGAGGACGGCGGCCAGGCGGGCGAGCACACGCTCGTCCACGGTCTCCGGCAGGTCGACCAGACCGCCCCAGCGCTCCGGGTGCTCCAGGGCCACCACCCGTCCGAATCCCCAGAGTTGGGACTGTGCCGGGTCGGCGAGACGCTCCGACCTGCCGGTCGAGACCGCGCCGCGCGTCACGCACCACAGCGGGGCGGCGACACCGGCGTCGCCCAGTGCCTGGACCAGGGCCGACGTGTCCGCCGTCCGCGCACCGTCGTGCAGAGCCAGCAGCGACAGCACACCGGACACCGTCTCCGGGGCCGCCGCCTCGCCCAGTCGGACGGCCAGTGCTGCACGGTCCGCGCCGGCCACGTCGATCTCGACCGGACGGACGTCCACACCGCGATCGGCCAGCAGCTGTGTCACGCCCGCCACGACCGCGTCTGCGCCCTGCCCGGCCGGGACGGCCAGCAGCCACACACCCGACAGCGCACCCGACGTCGGGTCGGCGATCGGCTTCCAGCCGACCTGGTAGCGCCAGCCGTCCACGGTGGAGTGCTCACGGCTCTGCCTGCGCCACGCCGACAGGGCGGGAAGCAGCGCACCCAGCTCGTCGCCGCCCTCGACCTGGAGCGTCGTGGCCAGGCTCGCCAGGTCCTCGCGCTCCACGGCCTCCCAGAAGCGGGCGTCCACCTCGTCGGCCGCCGCCGCCCCAGGGGCCGGGGCCGCCGACTCCAGCCAGAACCAGTCGCGCTGGAAGGCGTAGGTGGGCAGGTCGATGCGCCGTGCGCCGCGACCGGCGAAGACCGCCTGCCAGTCGACGGCCGCACCGCACACGTGGGCCTGGGCGAGGGCCGTGGTCAGTGTCCGCACCTCGGGGCGGCCCGCGCGCAGCACCGGGGCGAAGACGCCCTCCTGCGACGCGCCTTCCTGGCCCATCGCGGAGAGGACACCGTCCGGGCCAAGCTCCACGAAGGTACGGACGCCCTCAGCCTCGAGAGCCTTCACGGCATCGTGGAAGCGGACGGCTTCGCGGACGTGGCGCACCCAGTACTCGGGGGTGACCAGCTCGTCGGTGACCGTACCGGTGAGCGCTGAGACGATCGGGATCCTCGGCTCGTTGAAGGTCAGCCCCTCGGCGAGGGTGCGGAACTCCGCCAGCATCGGCTCCATCAGCGGCGAGTGGAACGCGTGGCTGACCGTCAGCCGCTTGGTCTTGCGGCCCTCGGCGGCGAGCTTCTCCGCAACCTCCAGAACAGCCGCTTCGACGCCCGAGATCACCACTGAGGAAGGGCCGTTGATCGCGGCGATACCGACCTCGGCGGTCAGCAGCGGCAGGACCTCGTCCTCGGACGCCTGCACCGCCACCATCGCACCGCCGGCGGGAAGCGCCTGCATCAACCGGCCACGAGCCGTCACCAGCACGGCAGCATCCGCCAGGGAGAGAACCCCCGCGACGTGTGCGGCGGCCAGCTCGCCGATCGAGTGGCCGGCCAGGAAGTCCGGCCGCAGACCCCACGATTCGGCGAGGCGGAACAGCGCCACCTCGACCGCGAACAGGGCAGGCTGGGTGTAGGCCGTCTGATCCAGCAGCTCACTGTCGTCCGCGAACACCACCTCGCGCAGCGTACGGTCGAGATGCTGATCGAGCTCGGCACAGACCTCGTCCAGGGCAGCAGCGAACACCGGAAGCGCCTCGTACAACTCGGCGCCCATGCCGATGCGCTGGCTTCCCTGCCCCGTGAACAGCAGGGCAAGCCTGCCTCCGGTGGCGGAGCCGCGCACGACCCCGGGCACCGCGTCACCGGCTGCCAGTGCCCGCAACGTAAGGGTGAGTTCCTCGCGGTCCTCGGCCACCAGCAGTGCGCGGCGGTCCAGGGCGGCACGAGTGGTGGCCAACGAGTAGGCTATGTCGGCGAGTTCGGCGTCCGGGTGGGCTTCGACGAAGGTCAGCAGACGTCCGGCCTGGGCACGGAGTGCGTCATCGCTCTTCGCGGACATCAGCCACGGCAGCACGGCGGAACGTACGGGCTCGGCGGGCGCTGCCGGTTCGGCAGCGGCTTCGGGAGCCTGCTCGATGATGGTGTGGACGTTGGTACCGCTGATTCCGAAGGAGGAGACGGCGGCACGGCGCGGACGGCCGGTCTCGGGCCACGGCCGCGACTCGGTCAGCAGCTCGACCGCGCCGGCGGACCAGTCCACGTTGGGCGAGGGCTCGTCCACGTGCAGGGTCTGCGGCAGGACGCCGTGCCGCATGGCGAGCACCATCTTGATGATGCCGGCGACGCCGGCGGCGGCCTGGGTGTGGCCGATGTTGGACTTCAGCGAACCCAGCCACAGCGGCGCGGACTCGTCACGGTCCCGGCCGTAGGTGGCCAGCAGGGCCTGGGCCTCGATCGGGTCGCCGAGGGTGGTGCCGGTGCCGTGCGCCTCGACGGCGTCGACCTCGTCGGCCGACAGACCCGCGTTCGCCAGCGCCTGCCGGATCACCCGCTGCTGGGAGGGGCCGTTGGGGGCGGTGAGACCGTTCGACGCACCGTCCTGGTTGACGGCGGAGCCCCGCACCACGGCCAGCACCGGGTGCCCGTTGCGCTCGGCGTCGGAGAGCCGCTCGACGAGCAGCATGCCGACGCCCTCGCCCCAGCCGGTACCGTCCGCCGCAGCCGCGAACGACTTGCAGCGACCGTCCGCCGACAGGCCGCGCTGGCGGCTGAAGTCGACGAAGGTCTCCGGGGTGCCCATCACGGTCACCCCGCCGGCCAGGGCCATCGTGCACTCGCCGTTGCGCAGCGCCTGGATCGCCCAGTGCAGGGCGACCAGGGAGGAGGAGCAGGCGGTGTCGACGGTGACCGCCGGGCCTTCGAGGCCGAGCGTGTAGGCGACGCGGCCGGAGGCGATGCTGCCGGAGTTGCCCGTGCCGAGGTAGCCCTCGACGCCGTCGGGCAGTTCACCGACACCCGTCGCGTAGTCGTGGTACATCACACCGGCGAACACGCCGGTCCGGCTGCCGCGCACGGTCGCCGGGTCGATGCCTGCCCGCTCGAACGCCTCCCAGGAGGTCTCCAGCAGCAGACGCTGCTGCGGGTCCATCGCAATCGCCTCGCGCGGCGAGATCCCGAAGAACGCCGGGTCGAACAGGCCCGCGTCGTGCAGGAAACCGCCCTCACGGGCGTACGAGGTGCCCTGATGGTCCGGGTCCGGGTGGTAGAGGTTCTCGACATCCCAGCCACGGCCCGCCGGGAAACCGGAGATCGCATCCTGGGCCTGGGACACCAGCCGCCACAGGTCCTCGGGCGACTCCACACCGCCCGGGTAGCGGCAGCTCATACCGACGATCGCGATCGGCTCGTCGTCCAGTACCGCGACCGAAACGGCCGCCGTGCTCTCGGGCTCCTCGCCCACCAGCTCCGACCGCAGGAACCCGGCCAGCGCGGCCGGCGTCGGGTAGTCGAACACCAGCGTGGCCGGGAGTCGGAGACCGGTGGTGGCGTTGAGCTCGTTGCGCAGCTCGACGGCCGTCAGCGAGTCGAAACCGAGCTCCTTGAACGCCCGGCCCGCCTCCACGGCAGTGGCGTCCGGGTAGCCCAGCACCGAGGCCACCCGGGTCCGGACCAGGTCGAGCACCGCCTGCTCCCGCTCGGCCGCAGGCAGCGCGAGCAGGCGAGCGGCCAGCTCCGAGCCGCCGGCCGAACCGGCCCGTGCCACCCTGCGCGCCGGGGCCCGGACCAGTCCGCGCAGCAGCGGCAGGACCTCGCGACCCGGGTCCGTCCGAAGGGCGGCCAGGTCGAGCCGCATCGGGACCAGGGTCGCGTCGGCGGCGGCAGACGCGGCGTCGAACAGGGAGAGCCCTTCGGCAGCCGAGAGCCCTTGGACGCCCGAGCGGGCCATCCGGTCGACATCGCTGCCGCCCAGCCCTGCCGCCATCCCGGCACCGTCGGCCCACAGGCCCCAGGCCAGGGAGGTCGCGGGCAGACCGGTGGCGCGGCGCCGGGTGGCCAGGGCGTCCAGGAAGACGTTCGCCGCAGCATAGTTGCCCTGACCGGGGCCGCCGAAGGTCCCGGCGGCGGAGGAGAAGAGCACGAACGCGGAGAGGTCGTGATCCTTCGTCAGCTCGTGCAGGTTCCAGGCCGCGTCCACCTTCGGACGCAGCACGGCGTCCAGGCGCTCGGGGGTGAGCGAGGAGACCACGCCGTCGTCCAGCACACCGGCCGTGTGCACGACCGCCGTCAGGCGGTACCCGGACAGCACGCCCGCCAGCTCCGCACGGTCGGCGACATCGCACGCCGCCCAGGCAACCTCGGCCCCCGACTCGACCAGCTCGGCCGCCAGTTCGGCCGCACCCGGCGCCTCCGCACCACGACGCGAAACCAGCAGCAGACTGCGCACCCCGTGCTCGGCCACCAGATGACGCGCGACCAGACCACCCAGCATCCCGGACGCACCGGTCACCAGCACCGTGCCCCCGCCGTCGAACACCGGCGCGGCGTCGGACACCTCGACTCGCGCCAGGCGAGGAACCGTGACCACGCCCTCGCGGATCGCGAACTCCGGCTCGCCGGAGGCAAGAGCGCCCGCCAGAAGCTCACCGGACACGCCCCGGTCGTCGAGGTCCAGCAGCACGAACCGGTCGGGGTTCTCCGCCTGCGCGGAACGCACCAGGCCCCACACCGGGGCATGGACGACGTCTGTGACACCGGCGGCCGCGCCTCGGGTCACCAGGACCAGGCGCGAGGTGGCGAACCGCTCGTCCGCCAGCCACTCCTGCAGCACGGCCAGCACATCGTGCAGCCGTGACCGCACGGTCGACGGAACGTCGGCAGCATCGACGGGCTCGGTGGAGCCGATGGGCTCCAGTGCGAGGAAGACCTCGTCCGGAACGGACTCGCGCCCGTCGACCACAGCCCCCAGGGCGGTCAGGTCGGCGAAGCACTCGACCCCGGTACCGGTCGGGTCGATGCCGCCCAGGGCGGCCCAGCGGCCGGTAGGTGCGGCCGAGACCGGCAGTGCGGTCCACTCCACCCGGAACAGCGACTCCACGAAGCCGCCGCGCGCACCGCGCACCTGCTCCTCGGAGACCTCGCGCAGAACGACCGAGTCGACCGAGGCGACCGCCTGACCGGTCTCGTCGGCGAGTTCCAGCGAGACCGCGTCCGTACCGGTGCGCGAGAGGCGAGCCCGCAGGACAGCGGCGCCCGAGGCGTAGAGGGTCACGCCGTTCCACGAGAACGGGAGCCGACCGCGCCCGGTGTCGTCCAGCAGGTCGACCGTGCCCAGCGCGTGCAGCGCCGAGTCCAGCAGCGCGGGGTGCAGGCCGAAGGAGGCGGCGGAGTTCCGTGCGTCCTCCGGCAGCGCCACCTCGACGAACACGTCCTCGCCCTTGCGCCAGGCGGCGCGCAGGCCCTGGAACACCGGGCCGTACCCGAACCCGGCAGCCGCCAGCCGCTCGTACAGGTCATCGACCGCGACCGTCACCGCACCGGCCGGAGGCCACTCCCCCAGCTCGAACGACGCCCCGGCACCAACACCGGGCATCAGCACGCCGGTGGCATGCCGCGTCCACGGCTCATCCGCAAGCACGTCCTCGGCCCGCGAATGCAGACTCAGACCACGCCGCCCGCTCTCATCGGCCGCACCCAGCACCAGCCGCAGCTGAACACCACCACGCTCCGGCAGGACGAGCGGCGCCTCCAGCGTCAGCTCCTCCAGCACCGCACAACCGACCTGGTCACCGGCCCGGATCGCCAACTCGACGAACGCCGTACCCGGCAGCAGCACACTGCCCATCACCGCGTGATCAGCCAGCCACGGATGCGACTGCACCGACAGCCGGCCCGTGAACACCACCCCGTCCGAGTCCGGCAGCTCCACGCTCGCACCCAGCAACGGATGCCCCGCCGCACCGAGCCCGATCGACGCGACATCACCGACCGGGTTGCCACTTTCGAGCCAGTAGCGCTGCCGCTGGAAGGCGTACGTCGGCAGGTCCACCCGGCGGGCGCCCTGACCGGCGAAGACCGCCTGCCAGTCGACGGCCACGCCACGCACATACACCTGGGCGAGCGCGGCGGTCACCGTCTGCACCTCGGAACGGCCGGAGCGCAGCGCCGGAGCGAAGAGCGCCGCCTCGGTCACGCACTCCTGGCCCATCGCGGACAGGACACCGTCCGGGCCCAACTCCATGAACGTGCGAACGCCCTCAGCCTCAAGGGTCTGCACGGCGTCGTGGAAGCGGACCGCCTCACGGACGTGCCGCACCCAGTACTCGGGGGTGACCAGCTCTTCGGTGACCGTGCCGGTGAGGGTGGAGACGATCGGGATCCGGGGCTCGTGGAAGGTCAGCCCCTCGGCGAGGGTGCGGAACTCCGCCAGCATCGGCTCCATCAACGGCGAGTGGAACGCATGGCTCACCGTCAGCTGCTTCGTCTTCCGATCTTCGGCAGCCAGCCGCTCCGCAACCGCCAGAACAGCAGCCTCGGTGCCGGAAATGACCACCGACGAAGGCCCGTTGACCGCCGCTATACCCACCTCGGCGGTCAGCAGCGGCAGGACCTCCTCCTCGGACGCCTGCACCGCCACCATCGCACCACCGGCGGGCAGTTGCTGCATCAGCCGGCCGCGAGCCGCCACCAGCACGGCAGCATCCGCCAGGGAGAGAACCCCCGCGACGTGCGCGGCCGCCAGCTCACCGATCGAGTGACCCGCCAGGAAGTCCGGCCGCACACCCCACGACTCCACCAGGCGGAACAGCGCCACCTCGACCGCGAACAGCGCAGGCTGCGTGTAGGCCGTCTGGCCGAGCAGACCGGCCTCGTCCGCGAACATCACCTCACGCAGAGGACGCTCCAAGTGCCCGTCCAGCTCGGCGCACACCGCGTCAAGAGCAGCAGCGAACACCGGGAACGCCGCGTACAGCTCGGCGCCCATCCCGACCCGCTGACTGCCCTGCCCGGTGAACAGGAACGCCGTACGGCCCTCCACCACCGAACCCTGCACGAGATTCCCAGCCGACTCACCCTCGGCCAGCGCACCCAGCCCCCGCAGGAGCTCCTCACGCCCACCCGCAACAACCACCGCGCGGTGCTCCAGCCCCGCCCGACCCGTCGCCAACGAGTACGCCACATCGACCAGTTCGGCATCACCAGCGGACAGCAGGCGCTCGGCCTGCGCCCGCAGCGCCACCTCACCCTTCGCCGACAGCACCACCGGCACCACCGATGGCACCACCGGCGACACGTGCGCCTCGACGGCACCCGCAGCCTCGACAACCGGCGCCTGCTCCAGGATCGTGTGCGCGTTCGTCCCACTGACGCCGAACGCCGAGACGCCGGCCCGGCGCGGCTCGCCGGTCTCCGGCCACTCCGTCGCCTCCGTCAGCAGCGTGACCGCGCCCGCAGACCAGTCCACGTGTGGCGAGGGCTCGTCCACGTGCAGGGTTCGCGGCAGGATGCCGTGCCGCATCGCCATCACCATCTTGATGACGCCGCCGACGCCCGCCGCCGCCTGCGTGTGGCCGATGTTGGACTTCAGCGAGCCCAGCAGCAGCGGACGGTCCTCGGAGTGTTCCTGCCCGTAGGTCGCCAGCAGCGCCTGCGCCTCGATCGGGTCACCCAGCGTCGTGCCCGTACCGTGCGCCTCCACCGCATCGATCTGACCTGCCGTCAGCCCTGCGTTCTCCAGGGCCTGGCGGATCACCCGCTGCTGCGAGGGGCCGTTCGGCGCGGTGAGACCGTTGGACGCACCGTCCTGGTTGACCGCCGAGCCGCGCACGACCGCCAGCACCGGGTGACCGTTGCGCCGCGCGTCCGAGAGCCGCTCGACGAGCAGCATGCCGACGCCCTCGGACCAGCCAGTGCCGTCCGCCGAAGCGGCGAACGCCTTGCACCGGCCGTCCGGGGCCAGGCCGTGCTGCCGGCTGAACTCCACGAACACGTCCGGCGTGGCGAGGACCGTCACGCCGCCGGCCAGTGCCAGCGAGCACTCGCCGTTGCGCAGTGCCTGCACCGCCAGGTGGAGCGAGACCAGCGAGGAGGAGCAGGCGGTGTCCACCGTCACCGCCGGGCCCTCGAACCCGAACGTGTAGGAGAGCCGGCCGGAGACCACGGCTGTGGCGTTGCCGGTGAGCATGTAGCCCTCGACACCGTCCGGCAGTTCGTCCGCGACCCCGCTGTAACCCGACGCGGAGGCGCCGACGAAGACCCCGACCGCCTTGCCGCGCAACGAGGTCGAGTCGATGCCCGCCCGCTCGAACGCCTCCCAGGACGTCTCCAGCAGCAGCCGCTGCTGCGGGTCCATGGCGAGCGCCTCGCGCGGGCTGATCTCGAAGAACGCCGGGTCGAACTCGGCGGCGTCGTGCAGGAATCCACCACCGCGGGCATAGAAGGTGCCCTGGCGGTCGGGGTCCGCGTCGTAGAGGTCGGAGAGCTTCCAGCCACGGTCGGTGGGGAACTCGGAGATGGCGTCGCCGGAGTCGGCAGCCAGCTGCCACAGGGCCTCCGGCGACTCCACGCCCCCCGGGAACCGGCAGCTCATCGCCACGATGGCGATCGGCTCCCTGGAAGCCGTGATCAGCTGCTGGTTCTGCCGGCGCAGGCGCTCGGTCTCCTTGATGGAGGCCCGCAGCGCTGCGACGACCTTTTCGCTGGGCGTGGTCATCATGAGCTCCGCACTTCGAAGGTGTCAGGAATCGTTGCTGTCGAGGGCGATGTCGATGAGGCTCGCCACGTCCATCGTGTCGATCAGGTCCAGCTCATCGCCGTCACTGGGGACCGGACCGTCGGTCCCGGGGTCGGCGAGCCGCAGTAGCGTCTCCAGGAGCCCCACCTCCCGGAACCGGGCCAGCGGAATCCGCTCCAGCGCTGCGCGCAGCTCGGCCTCCTGGGGGTCGAGGGCTGCCGCCCGGACACTGTCCGGGAAGAGCTCGTCCCGCAGGTGCTGGGCGAGGGCTTCGGGGGTCGGGTAGTCGAACACCGCGCTCGCCGGGAGGCGCAGCCCGGAGGCCGTGTTCAGCCGGTTCCGGAGCTCGACCGCCGTCAGCGAGTCGAAGCCCAAAGCCCGGAAGGCCCTGGTCGGTTCGACCGACTGTGCACCCGGGTAGCCGAGCACCCCGGCCACCTCGGTGCGCACCAGTTCCAGCAGCGCGCGTTCCCGGTCCGCGTCGGACTGTGCGGCCAGCCTGGCCTTCAGTGCGGCCGATTCGCCGTTGTCGGCGTCGGCGCCTGTCCCGCTGCCGGCGCCGGTCCCGTCCGGGTGGACGGCCGACAGCTGCCGGACCTCCGGCAGTTCGCCGATCAGCGGGCGCGGGCGGGTGGCGGTGAAGGACGGAGCGAAGCGTGCCCAGTCGACGTCGGCGACGACGCTGGTGGACTCACCGCTGTCCAGTGCCCGCTGGAGTCCGATCAGCGCGGAGGCGGGCGCCATCACGGTCAGACCGGACCTGCGCAGGTGCTCCTCCGCTGCCGCACCGGCTGCCATGCCGGCCTCGGCCCAGGGACCCCAGGCCACCGACGTGCCGGCCAGGCCGCGGGCCCGGCGGGACTCGGCCAGGGCGTCCAGGAAGGCGTTGGCGGCGGCGTAGGCGGACTGGCCGCCGCTGCCCCAGATGCCCGCGATCGAGGAGAAGGTGACGAAGGCGTCGAGTTCGGTCCCGGCCAGCAGGGTGTCCAGGTGGACCGCGCCGGCCACCTTGGCCTCGATGACGGCGGCCAGGTCGGCCGCGGCGCTGTCCGCCAGGGCGGCGTTCGCGACCGCACCGGCCGCGTGGACCACGGCGGTCAGCGGCTGCCCGACCGAGGCGAGCACGGCTGCCAGGGCCTCGCGGTCGGCCACGTCACAGGCGGCGATGGTCACCTGCACGCCGAACCCGGCGAGCTCGTCGCGCAGTTCCCGGGCACCCGGTGCCGCCTCGCCACGGCGGCTGGTCAGCAGCAGGTGCTCGGCGCCGTTGCGGGCCAGCCAGCGGGCGACGTGGGCGCCGAGGGCGCCGGTGCCGCCGGTGACCAGTACCGTTCCGCGCGGCTTCCATGCGGTGTTCCCGCCGAGGGCTGCCCGCACCAGTCGGCGGACGTACGCGCCCGACGCCCGGACGGCGAGCTGGTCCTCACCGTCGACACCGGTGAGGGCGGCGGCCAGCAGCTCCCGCACCCGCTCGTCCGTGCTCCCGGGGAGATCGATCAGGCCGCCCCAGCGCTCGGGGTGCTCCAGGGCCACCACCCGGCCGAGACCCCAGACCTGGGCCTGTGCCGGGTCCTCCAGGAGGTCCGTCCCGCCGGTGGAGACCGCTCCACGCGTCACGCACCACAGCGGGGACCGCACCTCGGCGTCGCCCAGCGCCTGTACGAGCAGGGTGGTGTCGGCCAGGCCGGCCGGCATCACCGGGTGTCCGGGGTGCGGGGCCGTGTCGAGTGCGAGCAGCGACACGACACCAGCGGGTGCGCCGTGCTCGGCCACTTCCCGGCGCAGGCGCTCGGCCAGTGCGGCGCGGTCGGCCTCGACGGCGGTGGTGCAGTCCGTGCCGGCGCCGGCCCGGGTGAGCGTGAGCCGGCGTACCTCGGCGCCTCGTTCGGTCAGGGCCGCGACCGTGGTCCGGACAGCGGTGTCCTCGGTGTGCCCGGCCGGGACGGCCAGCAGCCAGGTCCCGGTGGGAGCGGCTACGGGGGTCCGGACGAGCGGCTGCCAGGTGACCCGGTAGCTCCAGCCGTCGACGACGGACTGCTCCCGGCCCTGGCGGCGCCAGGCCGAGAGGGCCGGCAGCGCCGTGCTGAGCGGCTGGTCGCCGTCGAGGCCGAGGGTGGCGGTCAGCGCCTCGAGGTCCTCGCGCTCGACGACCTCCCAGAAGCGGCTGTCCACCGCGTCCGGGGTGGCGGAACCGGCCGCCGGGGTGGAGAGGGGGGCCTTCGGCCAGTAGTGCTGCCGTTGGAAGGCGTAGGTGGGCAGGTCGATCCGGCGGGCGCCGGTGCCGGCGAAGAACGCCTGCCAGTCCACGGCCGCGCCGCCCACGTGGGCCTGGGCGAGGGCCGTGGTCAGGGTCCGGGCCTCGGGCCGGCCGGAGCGCAGCGCCGGGGCGAATGCGGAGGGCTCGGTGAGGCAGTCCTGGGCCATCGCGGACAGAACACCGTCCGGGCCGAGTTCGAGGAACGTGCGGACGCCCTCGTGCTCCATCGTCTTGAGGGCGTCGTGGAAGCGGACGGCCTCGCGGACGTGGCGCACCCAGTAGTCCGGCGAGCACAGCTCGGCGGCGGAGGCGACCCGGCCGGTGAGGGTGGAGACGATCGGGATCCGCGGGGCCTCGAAGGACAGGCCCTCGGCGACCGTGCGGAACTCCGCCAGCATGCCGTCCATCAGCGGGGAGTGGAAGGCGTGGCTGACGGCCAGCCGGCTGGTCCGCCGGCCCTGGGCCTTCCAGTCGGCCGCGACCTCCAGCACCGCCTGCTCGTCGCCGGAGATCACCACCGAGGAGGGCCCGTTGACCGCGGCGATCCCGACCTCGTCCGTCCGGCCCGCCAGCAGCGGCAGCACCTCCGCTTCGGCGGCCTCGATCGCCACCATGGCTCCGCCGGCGGGCAGTTGCTGCATCAGCCGGCCTCGCGCGGCCACCAGTGCGGCGGCGTCCGCCAGTGAGAACACACCTGCGACGTGTGCGGCGGCGAGCTCGCCGACCGAGTGACCCGCCAGCGCGTCCGGGCGCAGGCCGAAGGATTCCAGCAGCCGGAACAGCGCCACCTCCAGGGCGAAGAGTGCGGGCTGGGTGTACTCGGTCCGGTCGAGCAGATCGCGCTCGCCGGCGAACACCACCTCGCGCAGCGGACGCTCCAGGTGTCGGTCCAGCTCCGCGCACACCGCGTCCATCGCCTCCGCGAACGCCGGGTACATCTCGTACAACTCAGCTCCCATGCCCAGCCGCTGACTGCCCTGACCGGTGAACAGGAAGGCGAACCTGCCACCCACGGCCGAGCCACGGACCACGTTCGCACCGGGGTTCCCCGAGGCCAACCCCTGCACACCCCCCAGGAACCCCTGATCGTCTGCGGCCAGCACCACCGCGCGGTGTTCGAGCGCGGAGCGCGTCGTGGCCAGTGAGTACGCCAGGTCGAGCAGCCCGGCCCCGGATTCGGACCCGGTCGCCCAGGACTCCAGCCGGCTCGCCTGGGCCCTCAGCGTCTCCTCACTGCTCGCGGACACGAGCAGCGGCAGCACGCCCGTTGCGGTCGGCTCGGCGGGGACGGCGGACTGAGCGGCCCGCGTGGGGGCCTGCTCCAGGACGACGTGCGCGTTCGTGCCGCTCATGCCGAAGGACGACACTCCGGACCGGCGCGGTCGGCCGGTCTCCGGCCATTGCGTGGCCTCGCTCAGCAGCGAGATCGCACCCTCGGACCAGTCGACGCGGTCCGACGGCTCGTCGAGGTGGAGGCTCTGCGGCAGTACGCCGTGCTGCATGGCGAGCACCATCTTGATGACGCCGGCGACGCCGGCGGCGGCCTGGGTGTGGCCGATGTTGGACTTCAGCGAGCCCAGCCACAGCGGCGCGTTCCCGTCGCGGTCCCGGCCGTAGGTGGCCAGCAGCGCCTGCGCCTCGATCGGGTCGCCGAGCGTCGTGCCGGTGCCGTGCGCCTCGACCGCGTCGACCTCTCCGGCCGACAGACCGGCGCTCTCCAGCGCCTGGCGGATCACCCGCTGCTGGGCCGGCCCGTTGGGGGCGGTGAGGCCGTTGCTCGCACCGTCCTGGTTCACGGCGGAGCCACGGACCACGGCGAGGACCGGGTGGCCGTTGCGCTCGGCGTCCGAGAGCCGCTCGACGAGGAGCATGCCGACGCCCTCGCCCCAGCTGGTGCCGTCGGCGGTGGCCGCGAAGGACTTGCACCGGCCGTCCACGGCCAGGCCGCGCTGGCGGCTGAACTCGATGAAGGCTCCAGGGGTGGACATCACGGCCACACCGCCGACGAGCGCGAGGGTGCACTCGCCGCCTCGCAGTGCCTGCACGGCGAGGTGCAGGGCGACCAGCGAGGAGGAACAGGCGGTGTCGACGGTGACCGCCGGGCCCTCCAGGCCGAAGGTGTAGGAGAGCCGGCCCGAGAGCACGCTGGCGGCCGTTCCCGTACCGAGCTGGCCCTCCAGCTCCTCCGGCGAGTTCTCCGCGAGGGTGAGGTAGTCCTGGCCGTGGGTGCCGACGAACACGCCCGACCGGCTGCCGCGCAGGGTGACCGGGTCGATGCCCGCCCGCTCGAACGCCTCCCAGGACGTCTCCAGCAGCAGCCGCTGCTGCGGGTCCATGGCGAGCGCCTCGCGCGGGCTGATGCCGAAGAAGGCCGGGTCGAACTCGGCGGCGTCGTGCAGGAATCCGCCCTCGCGGGTGTAGGACGTGTTCGGCTGCTGCGCGTCACTGCTGTAGAGCGCCTCCAGGTCCCAGCCGCGGTCGGTCGGGAACCCGGAGATCGCGTCCGTCCCCGTCGCCAGCAGCTGCCACAGGTCCTCCGGCGCACGGACACCGCCCGGGAAGCGGCAGCTCATCCCGACGATCACGATCGGGTCGTCAACCGACGGCCCGCCGGCCACCACCGGCAGGGCTGCGCCCTCGACCGTGCCCGTCGCGGCGGTGCCGGCCTCCGCCCCGAGCAGCTCGGCCAGCAGGTGGTCGGCCAGCGCCGTCGGGGTCGGGTAGTCGAAGACCAGCGTCGCCGGCAGCCGCATCCCGGTGGCGGCGTTCAGCCGGTTGCGCAGCTCGATGGAGGTCAGCGAGTCGAAGCCCAGTCCCCTGAACGCCTGCCTGGCGTCCACCGCGTCCGGCGACGTGTGTCCCAGGACGACGGCCACATGGGTGCGGACCAGGTGCAGCACCGCACGGCCCCGCTCGTTCTCCGGCAGGGCGGCCAGCTGCTCCACCAGACCCGTCCCGGTCGTGCCGCCACCCGCTGCGGCGGTGCGCCGCTCGACGGTGCGCAGCAGGCCGCGGAAGAGCGGCGGCACCGGGCCGGCCCCGAGCTCGGTCCGCAGGGCGGCGAGGTCGAGCGCGGTCGGTACCAGGACGGCGTGGTCGGATGCGCGGGCGGCGTCGAACAGCTCCAGGCCCTGCGACGAGGTCAGCGGTGCCATTCCCCCGCGGGTCACCCGGGTCAGGTCGGTCTCGTCCAGCGTGCCCGCCATGCCGCTGACGTCCGCCCACAGGCCCCACGCCAGCGAGGTGGCGGGCAGGCCCAGGGCGCGCCGGTGCTGGGCCAGGGAGTCCAGGAAGACGTTCGCGGCGGCGTAGTTGCCCTGTCCGGCGCTGCCGAGGGTGCCGGAGGCCGAGGAGAACAGGACGAAGGCGGACAGGTCCAGGCCGGCGGTCAGCTCGTGCAGGTTCAGTGCCGCGTCCACCTTGGGGCGCAGCACCCGCTCGACCCGTTCGGGGGTCAGTGACGCGACGACGCCGTCGTCCAGCACACCGGCCGTGTGGATCACTGCCGTCAGCGGGTGTCCGGCGGGCACCGAGGCGAGCACGTCCGCGAGTGCCTCGCGGTCGGCAGCGTCGCAGGCGGCGAACGCCACCGTGGCGCCCAGTGCGGTCAGCTCGGCTTCGAGCTCGGCCGCGCCCGGGGCGGCGGCCCCCTGACGGCTGGTCAGCAGCAGGTGCCGGGCGCCATGCGCGGTCACCAGGTGCCGGGCGACCAGGCGGCCGAGGCTGCCGGTCCCGCCGGTCACCAGGACGGTGCCCTCCGCGGCGTGCGGCGCCGGTACGGTCAGGACGACCTTGCCGATGTGGCGCGCGTGGCTGAGGTGGCGGAACGCGTCCGGTGCGCGGCGCACGTCCCACGCGGTCACCGGGAGCGGACTGATCGCCTCGCTCTCGAACATCGCCAGCAGTTCGGTGAGCATCTCCTGGATCCGGTCCAGGCCCGCCTCGACCAGGTCGAACGCGCGGTATGCCACGCCCGGGTACTCGGCGGCGACCTGCTCCGGGTCCCGGATGTCGGTCTTGCCCATCTCCACGAACTGCCCGCCGCCGACCAGCAGCCGAAGGGACGCGTCGACGAACTCCCCGGCCAGGGCGTCCAGGACGACGTCCACCCCCCGGCCGCCGCTGACCCGCAGGAACTCCTGCTCGAAGTCCAGGGTGCGCGAGGAGGCGATGTGGTCGTCGGCGACGCCCATCGAGCGCACCGTGTCCCACTTGCCGGTGCTCGCCGTGGCGAAGACCTCCGCGCCCCAGTGGCGGGCCAGCTGCACGGCCGCCATGCCCACGCCGCCGGCGGCGGAGTGCACCAGCACCGACTGGCCCCGGCGCAGGCCGCCGAGGTCCCGCAGCCCGTACAGCGCGGTCATGAACACGATGGGGACCGAGGCCGCCCGGGTGAACGACCACCCGGCCGGCATCCGGGCGACCATCCGGCGGTCGACCACCGTCTGCGGGCCGAACGCACCGGTCAGCAGGCCCATCACCCGGTCGCCGGGAGCCAGGTCGCTCACCCCGGGGCCGGTCTCCAGCACCACTCCGGCGCCTTCGCCGCCCAGTTGGACCTCACCGGGGTACATCCCGAGGGCACCCAGTACGTCGCGGAAGTTCAGCCCGGCGGCGCGGACGGCGATCCGGACCTGGCCGGCCGCGAGCGGCTCGGCGGCCTCCGGTGCGGCGACCAGGCGCAGGTTCTCCAGCGTGCCCTTGTCGGCGATGTCCAGTCGCCACGGCGCCGTTCCGTCCGGGGGCAGCAGACCGGTGTCGCCTGCCGCCCTGGCGAGGCGGGTCACCCGGACTCCACCGGACCGCACGGCCAGTTCGGGCTCGCCGGCCGCCAACGCGGCCGCCAGCAGGTCGGCGAGCGGGGTCGGCTCGTCCGCCGGCGTGGTGCCGGCCGGCACCGACGCGCCGGGGACCGGGTGGTCGTCGAGATCCAGCAGCACGAACCGGTCCGGGTTCTCCGACTCCGCAGACCGCACCAGGCCCCACACGGCGGCGTGGGCCAGGTCCCGGACGTCCGCCTCGGCGCCGGTCGCCACCGCGCCCCGCGTCACCAGCACCAGCCGGGACTTCGCGAACCGCTCGTCGGCCAGCCAGGTCTGCAGCAGACCCAGCACCTTCCGGGTGGCCAGGTGCGTCGCGGCGGCGACGTCGTCGTCCGGCGTGGGGGCGAACGGGGCGAAGATGATCCGGGGCACCGTCACCTCCGTGCCCAGTGAGGCGAGATCCGGACGGGCGGCGGCCTCCACGCCCGCCGCGCACAGCGCGTCGTGCAGCCCCAGGCCGTCGTCGCCGACCACGGCCCACTCGCCGGCCGCCACCGGTGGTGCGGCGACGGCGGGAAGCGCTGCCCACTCCACCCGGAACAGCGCGTCCCGGTGGGCGTCGGAGGCGTCGGCCAGCTGCGTCTTCGAAGCCGCCCGCGTCGTCACCGACTCGATCGAGAGGACCGGTGCGCCCGCGGCATCGGTCAGCACGAGCGACATGCTGTCCGACCCCTGCGGCGTCAGCCGTACGCGTAGGGCGGTGGCGCCGGCCGCGTGCAGGGACACGCCGCGGAAGGCGAACGGCAGCCGCCCGTGCGCCTCGGCGTCGCCGTGCAGGAACATTCCGTGCAGCGCGGCGTCCAGCAGCGCCGGGTGCAGGCCGAAGCCCGCGGCCTCGTCATGCCGTTCCTCCGGCAGCCCGACCTCCGCGAACACCTCGTCACCGCGCCGCCAGGCCGCCCGCAGACCACGGAAGACCGGACCGTAGTCGAACCCGGCCCCGGCCAGGTCGGCGTAGAGCTCCCCGGTCTCGACCGCGACCGCGTCGGCGGGGGGCCACTCGGCCGGCTCGGCGGCCGGGGACTGCCCGCCGTGGGCCAGCACGCCGGTGACGTTGCAGCTCCACGGGTCGTCCGCGGCGGCGTCCGCGGGCCGCGAGTACAGGGTCAGGGTGCGGCGGCCGTCCTCGTCGGCCGCACCGAGCACCAGCTGGATCTGGACGGCTCCGCGCTCGGGCCGGAGCACCAGCGGGTGCAGCAGCGTCAGCTCCTCGACGAGGTCGCAGCCGACCTGGTCGCCGGCCCGGACGGCGAGCTCGACGATCGCCGTGCCGGGAAGCACGGCCGAGCCCAGCACCACGTGCTCGGCCAGCCAGGGGTGCGTCTGGACGGACAGCCGCCCGGTGAACAGGTAGCCGTCCAGGCCGGCCAGTGCGACCGCGGCACCCAGCAGCGGGTGATCGGCGGAGCCCAGCCCGGCGGCGGCCACATCGCCCGCCCGGGCGCCACCGGACTCCAGCCAGTACCGCCCGTGCTGGAAGGGGTAGGTCGGCAGGTCGACCCGTTGGGCGCCCCGGCCGGCGAAGAAGGCCGCCCAGTCCAGGGCCGCGCCACGGGTGTGCACCCGGGCCAGCGCGGTCGTCAGCGCCTCCACCTCGGAGCGGTCGCCGCGCAGCGCCGGTACGAACACCGCGTCCTCGGTCGTGCACTCCTGGCCCATCGCGGACAGCACGGCGTCCGGGCCCAACTCCAGGAACGTGACGGCGCCTTCACGCTCCAGGGTCCGCACCGCGTCGTGGAAGCGGACGGCCTCGCGGACGTGGCGCACCCAGTACTCGGGGGTGCGGATCTCCTCCGTGACGTCACCGGTGAGGGTGGAGACGACCGGGATCCTCGGCTCGTGGAAGGTCAGCCCCTCGGCGACGGCACGGAACTCCGCCAGCATCGGCTCCATCAACGGCGAGTGGAAGGCGTGACTGACGGTCAGCCGCTTGGTCTTCCGACCCTCGGCGGCCAGCTTCTCCGCAACCTCCAGAACAGCCGCTTCGACGCCCGAGATCACCACCGAGGAAGGGCCGTTGATCGCGGCGATACCGACCTCGGCGGTCAGCAGCGGCAGGACCTCCGCCTCGGACGCCTGCACCGCCACCATCGCGCCACCGGCGGGCAGCGCCTGCATCAGCCGGCCGCGAGCCGCCACCAGCACGGCAGCATCAGCGAGTGAGAGGACTCCGGCGACGTGTGCGGCGGCCAGCTCGCCGATCGAGTGGCCGGCCAGCACGTCGGGCCGCAGCCCCCAGGACTCCACCAGGCGGAACAGTGCGACCTCGACGGCGAACAGGGCGGGCTGGGTGTAGGCGGTCCGGTCGAGCAGACCGCTCTCGCCGGCGAACACCACCTCGCGCAGCGGACGCTCCAGGTGGCGGTCCAGCTCCGCGCAGACCGCGTCGAGGGCCGTGGCGAACACCGGGAAGGCCTCGTACAACTCCCGTCCCATGCCCGGCCGCTGGCTGCCCTGACCGGTGAACAGGAAGGCGAGGGTACCGTCGGTGACCGAGCCCTCGACGACGTACCGGGGCGTGCTCCCGCCGGAGGCCAGCGCCTGCAGGCCGGCCCGGAAGGCGTCCGCCTCGGTGGCGACGACCGCCGCGCGCTGCGGCAGCGCCGAGCGGGTGGTGGCGAGGGAGTAGCCGATGTCGGCCGGGTCGAGCCCGGGGTCGGCGGCGAGGCGCTCCAGCAGCAGCCGGGCCTGGGCGCGCAGTGCCTCGGTACTCTTCGCCGACAGGATCCACGGGACCAGCGCCGTGTTCACGGGGGCGGAGCTGCCGTCGCCCTCCGGGGCGTCGGCGCCCTCGACGGTGTCCTCGGCCTCCGAAGCGACGGGGGCCTGCTCCAGGATGGTGTGGGCGTTGGTGCCGCTGACGCCGAAGGACGAGGTGGCGGCGCGGCGGGGTGCGCCGGTCTCGGGCCACGGCCGGGCCTCGGTGAGCAGCTCGACGGCGCCCGCCGACCAGTCCACGTGCGGCGAGGGCCGGTCGACGTGCAGGGTCTGCGGCAGCACTCCGTGCTGGAGCGCCAGCACCATCTTGATCACGCCGGCGACTCCGGCGGCGGCCTGGGTGTGGCCGATGTTGGACTTCAGCGAGCCCAGCCACAGCGGACGGTCCTCGGACCGCTCCCGGCCGTAGGTGGCGAGCAGCGCCTGCGCCTCGATCGGGTCACCCAGGACCGTACCGGTGCCGTGCGCCTCGACCACGTCGACCTGGTCCGCCGTCAGCTGGGCGTCCGCGAGCGCCTGGCGGATCACCCGCTGCTGGGACGGGCCGTTGGGTGCGGTCAGGCCGTTGGACGCACCGTCCTGGTTGACCGCGCTGCCGCGTACGACGGCCAGCACCGGGTGCCCGTTGCGGCGGGCGTCCGACAGGCGCTCGACCAGCAGCATCGCCACGCCCTCGGACCAGCCGGTGCCGTCCGCCGCGGCCGCGAAGGACTTGCAGCGGCCGTCGGCCGCGAGCCCGCGCTGGCGGCTGAACTCGACGAAGACGTCCGGGGTCGCCATCACGGTCACACCGCCGACCAGCGCCTGTGTGCAGTCGCCCCGCCGCAGCGCCTGGCAGGCCCAGTGCAGGGCGACCAGCGAGGAGGAGCAGGCGGTGTCCAGGGTGGCGGCCGGTCCTTCGAGGCCCAGGGTGTAGGCGATCCGGCCGGAGAGCACACTGGTCGCGTTGCCGGTCAGCAGGCGGCCCTCGACACCCTCGGGCACCTCCTTGAGCTCCGAGCCGTAGCCCTGGTAGCTGCCGCCGACGTAGACGCCGGTCCGGCTGCCGCGCAGGGTGGCCGGGTCGATGCCCGCCCGCTCGCACACCTCCCAGGAGGCTTCGAGCAGCAGGCGCTGCTGCGGGTCCATGGCGAGCGCCTCGCGCGGCGAGATCCCGAAGAACTCGGGGTCGAACTCGGCCGCGTCGTGCAGGAATCCGCCGCCGCTCGCGTAGAAGGTGCCCTGGTGCTCCGGGTCCGGGTGGTACAGCCCGTCGAGGTCCCAGCCCCGGTCACCGGGGAACGGCGAGATGGCGTCGCCTCCGGTGGCGACCAGTCGCCACAGGTCCTCGGGCGAGCGCACGCCGCCGGGGAGCCGGCAGCTCATCGCCACGATCGCGATCGGCTCCTGCCCGGCCTCCTCGACCTCGCGCAGTCGGCGGTTGGCCCGGCGCAGCTCGGTGGTCATCCACTTGAGGTGGTCGAGGAGCTTCTTTTCGTCTGCCATCAGTGGGCTGCCTTCCGGGAAATCGGGACAAGAGCGGTCGTCACGCTCGTCGCGTGGTGGGGTGTGGTCGTCACGTCAGGACCTGCCGAATTCCTTGTTGATGATGTCGAAGAGGTCATCGGCCGACGCGTTCTCCAACTCGTCGTCGTCGGCGCCGTCGGCGGGCTCGTCGCCCGCGTTCCACTTCGCCAGGAGGGCCTGGAGTCGGGCCGTGACGCGGGCGCGTTCGGCGTGGTCGGGAGAGATGGCGGAGAGCGTCCGGTCCAGCGCGTCGAGTTCGGCGAGCACCGGTGCCGCATCGGCGGGACCGTCCCCGACGAGCTCGGACCGCAGGTGCTCGGCCAGGGCAGCCGGGTTGGGGTAGTCGAACACCAGGCTGGCCGGCAGGCGCAGTCCGACGGCCGCGTTGAGGCGGTTACGCAGTTCGACCGCGGTGAGCGAGTCGAAGCCCAGCTCGTTGAAGGCCCGGCCGGCCTCGACCGCTCCGGCCCCGGCGTAACCGAGCACCGCGGCGACCTCGGTGCGCACCAGGTCGAGCAGGGCACGCTCCCGGTCGGCGGCGGGGAGCCCGCTCAGCCGCTCCCGGAACGCGGCCGCCCGGTCCCCGCTGCCGCTCTCGCCCTCGTCGGTGGCCGCCTCGAGCGCCTCGCGGGCCTCCGGGACCCCGGTGATCAGCGGCCGGGGGCGCGCGGCGGCGAACGCGGGTGCGAACAGCGCCCAGTCGACGTCGGCGACGGTCAGCGCCGTCTCCAGGTCGTCCAGCGCCTGCTGGAGCGCGGCGATCCCGAGCTCCGGGGCCAGGACCCGCAGGCCGCGCCGTCGCAGCTGCTCGGCCGCCGCGTCGTCGGCCGCCATGCCGATCTCGCCCCACGGCCCCCAGGCCACCGACGTCGCGGCGAGTCCGGTCGCCCGGCGCCGCTCGGCCAGCGCGTCGAGGAAGGCGTTGGCCGCCGCGTAACCGGTCTGGCCGCCACTGCCCCACACCCCGGCGATCGAGGAGAAGAGCACGAAGGCGTCCAGTTCGGTGTCGCCGAGTGCGGCGTCCAGGTGGACCGCGCCCGAGACCTTGGCGTCCACGACCCTGGACAGCTCACTCAGATCGCCGTCCATCAGTGCGGTGTCCTGGGTGACACCGGCCGCGTGCACCACCGCGCGCAGCGGGGTGGCGAGGTCGGCCGTGAGCCGCTTGACCAGGACCTCCACCGCCGACCGGTCGGCGACATCGCACGCCTCCAGGGTGACCTGGACGCCCGACCCGGCCAGCTCGGCGCGGAGTTCGGCCGCACCCGGCGCATCGGCGCCACGGCGTCCGGTGAGCACCAGGTGCTCGGCTCCGTTACGGGCCAGCCAGCGTGCGACCTCGGCGCCCAGGGCACCGGTGCCGCCCGTGACCAGGACCGTGCCGCGCGGCCTCCAGGCCGTACCGGACGCCTTCGCCCGGGTGGCCCGGACCAGCCGGCGGACGAACACGCCCGACCGACGGACCGCCAGCTGGTCCTCGCCGTCGGCGTCCGCGAGGACACCCACCAGGCGGGAGGAGACGCGCTCGTCCACGCTCTCCGGGAGATCGACCAGACCGCCCCAGCGCTCCGGGTGCTCCAGGGCCACCGCTCGACCCAGACCCCAGACCTGGGCCTGCGCCGGGCTTTCGAGGCGGTCCGTACGGCCCGTCGAGACCGCGCCGCGCGTCACGCACCACAGCGGCGCGTCGATCGCGGCGTCGCCCAGGGCCTGGGTGAGCAGCGCGGTCGCGGCGAGCCCGGCGGAGAGCGCCGGATGCACCGGGTGCACCTGCTCGTCCAGGGCCAGCAGCGACAGCACTCCGGCCAGGCCCGCCGCCCCCGCGTACGCGGCACGCAGCTCGCCGGCGAGGCTGTCACGGTCACACGCCGTGGTGTCGACGGTGATCCTTCGGACCTCGGCGCCGCTCCCGCTGAGGGCACGGACCACCTCGGCCACCCAGCCGTTCTCACCGCCCCCGGCCTGCGCGGCCGGAACGGCCACCAGCCAGCTGCCGGAGAGGGCGGCGACGGCGGTACCGCTGTCGGCGGCCGGCTTCCAGCTGACCCGGTAGCGCCAACCGTCCACCACCGACTGCTCGCGCTGCTGGCGGCGCCAGGCGGAGAGCACCGGCAGCACCGGAGAGAGCGCGTTCAGCGGGGACTGCGTGTCCGAGACGTCCATCTCCAGGGTCGCGGCCAGCGCGGCCAGGTCCTCGCTCTCGACGGCCTCCCAGAAGCGGGCGTCCGCCGGGTCCGTCCCCAGCCCGTTGCCGGCAGCCGCAGTGGCGGTCGGCAGTGCCTCGGGCCAGTAGTGCTGCCGCTGGAAGGCGTAGGTGGGCAGGTCGACCCGGTGGGCGCCCTGGCCGGCGAAGACCGCCTGCCAGTCGACGGCCACGCCACGCACGTACGCCTGGGCGAGCGCGGTGGTCACCGTCTGCGCCTCGGGACGGCCTGCGCGCAGGACCGGCGCGAAGAGCGCCGCCTCGGTCACGCAGTCCTGGCCCATCGCGGACAGGACACCGTCCGGGCCCAACTCCATGAACGTGCGGACGCCTTCGCCCTCCAGGGTCTGCACGGCGTCGTGGAAGCGAACGGCCTCGCGGACGTGCCGCACCCAGTACTCCGGGGTGACCAGCTCGTCGGTGAGCTCGCCGGTGAGGGTGGAGACGATCGGGATCCTCGGCTCGTGGAAGCTCAGACCCTCGGCCACCGCCCGGAACTCCGCCAGCATCGGCTCCATCAGCGGCGAGTGGAACGCGTGGCTCACCGTCAGCCGCTTGGTCTTGCGGCCCTCGGCCGCCAGCTTCTCCGCGACCTTGAGCACCGAGGCTTCGGCACCCGAGATCACCACCGACTTCGGGCCGTTGATCGCGGCGATACCGACCTCGGCGGTCAGCAGCAGCAGAACCTCGTCCTCGGACGCCTGCACCGCCACCATCGCACCACCGGCGGGCAGCGCCTGCATCAGCCGGCCACGAGCCGCCACCAGCACGGCAGCATCCGCCAGGGAGAGAACCCCCGCGACGTGTGCGGCGGCCAGCTCGCCGATCGAGTGGCCGGCCAGGAAGTCCGGCCGCAGACCCCACGACTCCACCAGGCGGAACAGCGCCACCTCGACCGCGAACAACGCGGGCTGCGTGTAGGCCGTCTGGCCGAGCAGACCGGCCTCGTCCGCGAACATCACCTCGCGAAGCGGACGCTCCAAGTGCTGGTCCAGGTGCGCGAACACCTCGTCCAGCGCATCCGCGAACACCGGGAACGCCCCATACAGCTCGGCGCCCATCCCGGCCCGCTGGCTGCCCTGCCCGGTGAACAGGAACGCCGTACGGCCCTCCACCACCGAACCCTGCACGAGATTCCCAGCCGACTCACCCTCGGCCAGCGCACCCAGCCCCCGCAGGAACTCCTCACGCCCACCCGCCACGACAGCTGCGCGGTGCTCCAGCCCCGCCCGACCCGTCGCCAACGAGTACGCCACATCAACCAGTTCGGCATCACCAGCGGACAGCAGGCGCTCGGCCTGCGCCCGCAGCGCCACCTCACCCTTCGCCGACAGCACCACCGGCACCACCGGCACCACGTGCGCCTCGACGGCACCCGCAGCCTCGACAACCGGCGCCTGCTCCAGGATCGTGTGCGCGTTCGTCCCACTGATACCGAAGGCGGAGATGCCCGCCCGGCGGGGACGGCCGGTCTCCGGCCACTCCGTCGCCTCCGTCAGCAGCGTGACACCGCCGGCAGACCAGTCGACGTGCGGGGTCGGCGCGTCGACGTGCAGCGTCTGCGGCAGTACACCGTGCTGCATGGCGAGCACCATCTTGATCACACCCGCCACACCGGCAGCCGCCTGGGTGTGACCGATGTTCGACTTCACCGAGCCGAGCAGCAGCGGCGAGGTCTGGTCACGGTCCTGGCCGTAGGTGGCCAGCAGTGCCTGCGCCTCGATCGGGTCACCCAGCCGCGTACCCGTACCGTGCGCCTCCACCGCGTCGATCTGGTCGGCGGTGAGTCCGGCAGAGGCCAGCGCCTGCCGGATCACCCGCTGCTGCGACGGACCATTCGGCGCGGTCAGGCCGTTCGACGCACCGTCCTGGTTGACCGCCGAGCCACGGACCACCGCCAGCACCGGATGACCGTTGCGCTGGGCGTCCGAGAGGCGCTCGACGAGCAGCATGCCCGCGCCCTCGCCCCAGCCCGTACCGTCCGCAGCACCCGCGAACGCCTTGCACCGGCCGTCCACCGACAGCCCGCGCTGACGGCTGAACTCCACGAACAGGTCCGGCGTCGACATCACCGTCACACCGCCGGCCAGCGCCAGCGAGCACTCGCCGCTGCGCAGCGCCTGCACCGCCAGGTGCAGCGCCACCAACGACGCCGAACACGCCGTGTCCACCGACACCGCCGGGCCTTCCAGCCCGAACGTGTAGGACAGCCGGCCCGACACCACACTCGTCGCCGTACCCGTCAGACGGTGACCCTCGACGCCCTCCAGGCCGTCCACCAGCAGGTTGGCGTAGTCCTGGCCGTTGGTGCCGACGAACACACCCGCCTGGCTGCCGCGCAGCGAGGTGGGGTCGATGCCCGCCCGCTCGAACGCCTCCCAGGAGGTCTCCAGCAGCAGTCGCTGCTGCGGGTCCATCGAGAGGGCCTCGCGCGGCGAGATCCCGAAGAAGGTCGGGTCGAACTTCGTGACCTGGTCCAGGAAGCCGCCCTCACGGGCGTATGTCGTGCCCTGGTTGTCCGGGTCCGGGTGGTAGAGGCCGTCGAGGTCCCAGCCTCGGTCGGTCGGGAAGTCGGCGATGGCGTCGCCACCCGCGACGAGCAGCTGCCACAGCTCCTCGGGCGTGCTGACCCCGCCGGGGAAGCGGCAGCTCATCGCGACGATCGCGATCGGCTCGTCATCGGCGGCAGCCGCCACCGGCACCGACGCGGTGATCTCGGCCTCCTGGCCCAACAGTTCGCTCCGCAGGTGCTCCGCCAGCGCGGTCGCCGACGGGTAGTCGAACACCAGCGTGGCCGGGAGACGGAGACCGGTGGCCGCGTTCAGACGGTTGCGCAGATCGACGGCGGTCAGCGAGTCGAACCCGAGCTCCTTGAACGCCCGGCCCGACTCCACCGCCTCCGACCCCGCATAACCGAGGACAGCGGCGACCTGGGCCCGCACCAGCTCCAGCAGCGCACGGTTCCGCTCGACCTCCGACAGACCCGCCAGACGCCGCGCCAGCGAGGACTCACCGTCGGCCTCGGCGTCACCCGACGGCGCGAACGCCGCCTCCATGACCTTGCGCGCCTCGGGAATCTCGTTGAAGAGGTTGCTCCGGCGGACCGCGACGGTCTCGGCCGCCACTCGGTTCCAGTCCACATCGGCGATGGTCAGGGCCGCGTCGCCGTGGTCCAGCGCCTGCTGCATGGCAGTGATCGCCAGACCGGGCGCCATGCCGACGACACCGTCGCGGCGCAGGCGCTCGGCGACGAGGTCCTCGGTCGCCAGGCCCGCCTCGGCCCAGGCGCCCCACGCGATCGAGGTCGCCGCCAGGCCGTCGGCCCGGCGCTGCTCGGCCAGAGCGTCCAGGAAGGCGTTCGCCGCCGCGTAGTTGCCCTGGCCGGCGCTGCCGACCGAACCCGCCATCGACGAGAACAGGACGAACGCCGACAGGTCGTGGTTCGCGGTGAGTTCGTGCAGGTTGAGCGCCGCGTCCACCTTCGGACGCGCCACCGTGGCGAACCGCTCCACCGTCAGGCCGTCCACGACACCGTCGTCCAGGACACCGGCCGTGTGGAACACCGCCGACAGCTCGACCGAGTCGAGCAGACCGGCCAGCGCCTCACGGTCCGCCGCATCGCACGCGGCCACCGTGACGGCAGCACCCAACCCGACCAGCTCATCACGCAGTTCGGCCGCGCCCGGCGCATCCAGACCACGACGGCTCGTCAGCAGCAACTGCTTGGCACCGTTACGCACCAGCCAGCGCGCAACCTCCGCACCCAGCGCACCCGTACCACCGGTGACCAGCACCGTGCCGCTGGGCCGCCAGGCCGGGGCGGACGCCTCCGGCTTCGCGGCGCGCACCAGACGGCGGGCGAAGACGCCCGAGGCGCGGACAGCGACCTGGTCCTCACCGGCAGTGGCGGCAAGGACAGCGGCCAGGCGGGCAAGCACACGCTCGTCCACGACCTCCGGCAGGTCGACCAGACCACCCCAACGCTCCGGGTGCTCCAGGGCCACCACCCGGCCCAGACCCCACACCTGGGCCTGCACCGCACTCACCAGACGGTCCGAACGACCCGTCGACACCGCACCCCGCGTCACACACCACAGCGGAGCAGCGACACCGCAGTCGCCCAGCGCCTGCACCAGCGCCAACATCCCACCGAGCCCGGCAGACACACCCGACTCAAGCACGGTCTCGTCCAGCGCCAGCAGCGACAGGACGCCTTCGACGGACTCACCATCGGAGACCGCCTCACGCAACTGCTCGGCGACCGCGACACGGTCAGTACCGGTGCCGTCCAGCTCGACCCGGCGAACGTCCACGCCACGACCGGCGAGCATCCCGACCGCGCCCAGCACCGCCGCGTCCTCCGCGAATCCGGCAGGGACCACCACCAGCCAGGTACCCGACAGCGCACCAGCGCCACCGTCGGCGACCGGCTTCCAGCTCACCCGGTAGCGCCAGCCGTCCACCATGGACTGCTCACGGCTCTGCCGGCGCCACGCCGACAGCATCGGGAGCACCGCGCCCAGCTCGCTGCCGCCCTCGACCTCCAGGGTCGCGGCCAGCGCCTCCAGGTCCTCACGCTCGACGGCCTCCCAGAAGCGGGCGTCCACCGCATCGACCGGTGCGACACCGGCCACCGGGGCAGACGGCTCCAGCCAGTACCACTCACGCTGGAAGGCGTAGGTCGGCAGGTCGACCCGGCGGGCATCCCGGCCCGCGAAGAACGACTGCCAGTCGACCGCGACACCGCGCACCTGGGCCTCGCCCAGCGACGCGAACAGCCGCTCCAGACCGCCCTCGTGACGGCGCAGCGTCCCGAACGCCACCGCGTCCCGGCCGACCGCCTCGATGCTCTCCTGGACCGCCATCGCAAGCACGGGGTGTGCGCTGACCTCGACGAAGGTCCCGACGCCGTGCTCCTCGAGCAGCGCACGCGTCGCGTCGGCGAACTCCACGGTGGTACGGAGGTTGGTGTACCAGTACTCGGCGTCCATGCCGGAACCGTCGACCAGCTCGCCCGTCACCGTGGACAGCAGCGGCACCCGGCCCGCCTGTGGGGCCACGTCCTTCAGGACATCCAGCAGTTCGGTGCGGATCGACTCCACCTGCGCCGAGTGCGAGGCGTAGTCCACCGGCACCCGACGGGCCCGGACACCATCCGCCTCACACGACGCCAGCAACTCCTCCAGCGCGGCCGGCTCACCCGAAACCACCACCGACGACGGCCCGTTGACCGCAGCGACCGAAACCCGCTCCTCACCCCACACCGCGAGCCGCTCGCGCACGGCCTCCACCGGCAGCGCAACGGACACCATCCCGCCACGCCCCGCCAGACCGGCCGCGATCGCCTTGCTGCGCAGGGCCACCACCCGCGCACCGTCCTCCAGCGACAGCGCACCCGCCACCACAGCAGCGGCGATCTCACCCTGCGAATGGCCGACCACGACCGACGGCTCAACGCCCGCCGACTGCCAGACCTCCGCCAGCGAGACCATCACCGCCCACAGCACCGGCTGGACCACATCCACCCGATCCAGCCACGCCTCACCCGCCGTGCCCCGCACGACGTCCAGCAGCGACCAGTCCGTGAACGGCGCCAACGCAGCCGCACACTCCCCCAACCGCTCCGCGAACACCGCAGAGCACTCCAGCAACTCCACCGCCATCGCAGCCCACTGCGAACCCTGACCCGGGAAGACGAACGCCACCTTCCCCGCAGACCCCGCAACACCCTGCACCACACCCGCCCCCGGCTCACCGGACGCCAGCGCCTCCAGGCCACGGACAGCACCCTCACGGTCACCCGCAACCACCACCGCCCGGTGCTCGAACCCCGCCCGCGACGCCACCAACGAGTACCCGACATCCGCCAGCGACAGCTCCGGCCACTCCGCCAGATGCGCGCTCAGCCGCGCCGCCTGACCCCGCAGGGCCGACGCGCTCTGCGCGGAGAGCAGCAGCGGCACAACGCCGTCATCTGCTGTCCGCCCGGCGGCGGTGTCGGGGGCGGCGTACTCCAGGATCGTGTGCGCGTTGGTCCCGCTGATACCGAACGAGGACACCGCCGCACGACGCGCACGACCCGTCTCCGGCCACGGCCGCGACTCCGTCAACAGCTCCACCGCCCCGGCGGACCAGTCCACCTTCGGCGACGGCTCGTTCACATGCAGCGTCTGCGGCAGCACACCCTGCCGCATCGCCATCACCATCTTGATGATCCCGCCGACACCCGCCGCCGCCTGCGTGTGACCGATGTTCGACTTCAGCGAACCCAGCCACAACGGCGCCGACTCGTCCCGCTCCCGCCCGTACGTGGCCAGCAGCGCCTGCGCCTCGATCGGGTCACCCAGCGTCGTACCCGTGCCGTGCGCCTCCACCGCATCGACCTCGTCGGCCGACAGACCCGCGTTCGCCAGCGCCTGACGGATCACCCGCTGCTGCGCCGGACCGTTCGGCGCGGTCAGACCGTTCGACGCACCGTCCTGGTTGATCGCCGAACCCCGCACAACCGCCAGCACCGGGTGCCCGTTCCGGCGGGCATCGGAGAGCCGCTCGACGAGCAGCATGCCGACACCTTCACCCCAGCCCGTGCCGTCCGCGTCCGCCGAGAACGCCCGGCAGCGGCCGTCCGCCGAGAGCGCCCGCTGACGACTGAAGTCGACGAACACCTCGGGGGTGGACATGATCGCGACGCCGCCGGCCAGGGCCATCGTGCACTCGCCGTTGCGCAGCGCCTGGATCGCCCAGTGCAGGGCGACCAGGGAGGAGGAGCAGGCGGTGTCGACGGTGACCGCCGGGCCTTCGAGGCCGAGCGTGTAGGCGACGCGGCCGGAGGCGATGCTGCCGGAGTTACCCGTGCCGAGGTAGCCCTCGACGCCGTCGGGCAGTTCACCGACACCCGTCGCGTAGTCGTGGTACATCACACCGGCGAAGACACCGGTCCGGCTGCCGCGCACGGTCGCCGGGTCGATGCCTGCCCGCTCGAACGCCTCCCAGGAGGTCTCCAGCAGCAGCCGCTGCTGCGGGTCCATCGCAATCGCCTCGCGCGGCGAGATCCCGAAGAACGCCGGGTCGAACAGGCCCGCGTCGTGCAGGAAACCGCCCTCACGGGCGTACGAGGTGCCCTGATGGTCCGGGTCCGGGTGGTAGAGACCGTCGAGGTCCCAGCCACGGCCCGCCGGGAAGCCCGAGACCGCGTCACCGCCCTCGGACACCAGCCGCCACAGGTCCTCGGGCGACTCCACACCACCCGGGTAGCGGCAGCTCATACCGACGATCGCGATCGGCTCGTCGTCCAGTGCCACGACCGGACCGGCCACCGCCACGGCTGCGGGCTGCTCGCCCACCAGCTCCGACCGCAGGAACCCGGCCAGCGCGGCCGGCGTCGGGTAGTCGAACACCAGCGTCGCCGGGAGTCGGAGACCGGTCGCGCCGTTGAGCTCGTTGCGCAGCTCGACCGCCGTCAGCGAGTCGAAGCCGAGCTCCTTGAACGCCCGGCCCGCCTCCACGGCAGCGACGTCCGGGTAGCCCAGCACCGAGGCCACCCGGGTCCGGACCAGGTCGAGCAGCACCGTGTCCCGCTCGGCCTCGGAGAGTGCGACCAGGCTTCGGGCGAGGCTCGAACCGGTCGCCGCATCAGCGGAGTTGGCCTCGACGGCCCGGCGAACCGGCGTCCTCACCAGTCCGCGCAGCAGCGGCGGCAGGGTGCCCGCCCGGGCTTCGGCGCGCAGCGCCACCAGGTCGAGCTGCATCGGCACCAGCATCGGGTCGTCCGCAGCGCACGCCGCGTCGAACAGCGCCAGGCCCTCGGCCGCGAGCATGCCCTGCACGCCGCCACGGTTCAGCCGTCGCACGTCCGCCTCGGCCAGGCTGCCGACCATCCCGCCGTCCGCCCAGGCACCCCAGGCGAGCGAGGTCGCGGGCAGTCCGGCGGCGCGGCGCCAGGTGGCCAGAGCATCCAGGAAGACGTTGGCCGCAGCGTAGTTGCCCTGCCCCAGCCCGCCGAAGGTGCCGGCGGCGGAGGAGAAGAGCACGAACGCGCTCAGGTCGAGACCTGCGGTCAGCTCGTGCAGGTTGAGCGCCGCGTCCACCTTCGGACGCAGCACGGTGTCGATCCGCTCGGGGGTGAGCGAGGAGACGATGCCGTCGTCCAGCACACCGGCCGTGTGCACCACACCGGTCAGCGGGAACTCCGCCGGAACGGACGCCAGCGCGTCAGCCAGCGCCGCACGGTCGGCGACATCGGCCGCCGCGATCACCACGGAAGCACCCGACTCGGCCAGCTCGGCCACCAGTTCGGCCGCTCCCGGTGCCTCCGCACCACGACGCGAGACCAGCAGCAGACTGCGCACCCCGTGCTCGGCCACCAGATGACGGGCGACCAGGCCACCCAGCATCCCGGACGCACCGGTCACCAGCACCGTGCCGAGCGCGTCGAACACCGGCCGCAGCTCACCGGACGCGGCAGCCACCCGGGCCAGCCGCGGTACCCGTACGACGCCCTCGCGGACGGCCAGTTGGGGCTCGCCGGAGGCCAGGGCACCCGCCACGGCCCGGTCCGAGTCCTCCGCTCCGTCGAGGTCGAGCAGCACGAACCGGCCGGGGTTCTCGGACTGCGCCGAGCGCAGCAGACCCCAGACCGGGGCGTGGACGAGGTTGTCATCGCCGGTCGCCCCGCCTCGGGTCACCAGGACCAGGCGCGAGGAGGCGAACCGCTCGTCCGCCAGCCACTCCTGGACCACACCGAGCACACCGTGCAGCGCGGCACGGACAGCCGAGGCGGTCTCGACAGCGGCGTCGGCGGCGTCCAGCGCGAGGAACACCTCGTCGGGCAGCGTCTGCCCCGCCTCGACGGCCGCACCGAGCTCGGCGAGACCGGTGAACATCTCGGCCCCGGTCCCGATCGGGTCGCTGCCCAGAACCGCGCAGCGGCCCGCGGGAACCGCCGGCACCGGCAGTACGGTCCACTCCACCCGGAACAGCGAGTCCACGAAGCCCGCACGGGCGGCCCGCACCTGTTCCTCGGACACCTCGCGCATCGCCAGCGACTCGACCGACGCGACCGGCTGACCGGACTCGTCCGCCAGCACCAGCGAGACCGTGTCCCGGCTGCCCGCCGGTGACATCCGCACCCGCACCGCCGACGCACCGGCCGCGTGCAGGGTCACACCGTTCCAGGCGAACGGGAGACGTCCGCCGCCGTTCTCCTCCAGCAGGTTGCCGATGCCCACCGCGTGCAGCGCGGCGTCGAGCAGGGCCGGGTGCAGGCCGAAGAGCGCGGCATCCGCACGCGCGCCCTCGGGCAGCCGGACCTCGGCGTACACGTCCTCGCCCTTGCGCCAGGCGGCGCGCAGGCCCTGGAACACCGGTCCGTACCCGAACCCGGCCTCGCCGAACACCTCGTACAGGTCGTCGACCGCAACAGTGACCGCACCGGCCGGGGGCCACTCCCCCAGCTCGAACGAAGCCGGGGATCCGGCAACGGCGCTCGGGGCGAGCACACCCGTGGCGTGCCGCGTCCACAGTTCCTCACCGGAGGCTTCCTCCGGACGGGAGTGCAGGCTGACCGGGCGCCGCCCGGACTCGTCGGCCGCCTCCACGGAGAGCTGTACCTGGACACCGCCCTGCTCGGGCAGAACGAGCGGCGCCTCCAGCGTCAGCTCCTCCAGCACCGCACAGCCGACCTGGTCACCGGCCCGGATCGCCAACTCGACGAACGCCGTACCCGGCAGCAGCACGCTCCCCATCACCGCGTGGTCCGCCAGCCACGGGTGCGTCTGCACCGACAGCCGGCCCGTGAAGAGGAAACCGTCCACGGCGGCGAGCGACACGGCGGCACCGAGCAGCGGATGGCCGGCTGGCACCAGACCGACCGCCGTGACATCACCGGCAGTCACGGACACCCGCTCCGGCCAGTAGTGCTGGCGCTGGAAGGCGTAGGTGGGCAGGTCCACCCGGCTGGCGCCCTGGCCGGCGAAGACCGCCTGCCAGTCGACGGCCACGCCACGCACGTACGCCTGGGCGAGCGCGGTGGTCACCGTCTGCGCCTCGGGACGGCCTGCGCGCAGGACCGGCGCGAAGAGCGCCGCCTCGGTCACGCAGTCCTGGCCCATCGCGGACAGGACACCGTCCGGGCCCAACTCCATGAACGTGCGGACGCCTTCGTCCTCCAGGGTCTGCACGGCGTCGTGGAAGCGGACGGCTTCGCGGACGTGGCGCACCCAGTACTCGGGGGTGACCAGCTCGTCGGTGAGCTCGCCGGTGAGGGTGGAGACGATCGGGATCCTCGGCTCGTGGAAGCTCAGACCCTCGGCCACCGCCCGGAACTCCGCCAGCATCGGCTCCATCAGCGGCGAGTGGAACGCGTGGCTCACCGTCAGCCGCTTGGTCTTGCGGCCCTCGGCCGCCAGCTGCTCGGCGACCTTGAGCACCGAGGCTTCGGCACCCGAGATCACCACCGAGTTCGGGCCGTTGATCGCGGCGATACCGACCTCGGCGGTCAGCAGCGGCAGAACCTCGTCCTCGGACGCCTGCACCGCCACCATCGCACCACCGGCGGGCAGCGCCTGCATCAGCCGGCCACGAGCCGCCACCAGGGCAGCAGCATCAGCCAGGGAGAGAACCCCCGCGACGTGCGCGGCCGCCAGCTCACCGATCGAGTGACCCGCCAGGAAGTCCGGCCGAACACCCCACGACTCGGTGAGGCGGAACAGCGCCACCTCGATCGCGAACAGCGCGGGCTGGGTGTAGCCGGTCCGGTCGAGGAGCTCGCTGCCCTCCGCGAACATCACCTCGCGAAGCGGACGCTCCAAGTGCTGGTCCAGGTGCGCGAACACCTCGTCCAGCGCATCCGCGAACACCGGGAACACCTCGTACAGCTCGGCGCCCATCCCGGCCCGCTGGCTGCCCTGCCCGGTGAACAGGAACGCCGTACGGCCCTCCACCACCGAACCCTGCACCAGATTCGCAGCCGACTCGCCCTCGGCCAGCGCACCCAGCCCCCGCAGGAACTCCTCACGCCCACCCGCCACGACAGCTGCGCGGTGCTCGAAAGCCGCTCGCGTCGTCGCCAGCGAGTAACCGAGGTCCGTGACGGTCAGCTCGGGGTCGGCCTCGACCCGCGACTGGAGCTCCCTGGCCTGGGCCCGAAGTGCGGTCTCGCCCTTCGCCGAGAGCACCACCGGCACCACCGACGGCGAGACCGTCTCCCCGGCAGCAGGAGCCTCGACAACCGGCGCCTGCTCCAGGATCGTGTGCGCGTTGGTACCGCTGACGCCGAAGGCGGAGATGCCCGCCCGGCGGGGACGGCCGGTCTCCGGCCACTCCGTCGCCTCGGTCAGCAGCGAGACCGCGCCCGAGGCCCAGTCGACGTGCGGGGTCGGCGCATCGACGTGCAGCGTCTGCGGCAGCACACCGTGCCGCATCGCCATCACCATCTTGATCACACCCGCCACACCGGCAGCCGCCTGCGTGTGGCCGATGTTCGACTTCACCGAGCCCAGCCACAGCGGCCGGTCCTCCGACCGCTCCTGGCCGTAGGTGGCCAGCAGCGCCTGCGCCTCGATCGGGTCACCCAGCCGCGTACCCGTACCGTGCGCCTCCACCGCGTCGATCTGGTCGGCGGTGAGTCCGGCAGAGGCCAGCGCCTGGCGGATCACCCGCTGCTGGGACGGGCCGTTCGGCGCGGCCAGGCCGTTGCTCGCACCGTCCTGGTTGACGGCGGAACCACGGACCACGGCGAGCACCGGGTGTCCGTTGCGCTGGGCGTCGGAGAGGCGCTCGACGAGCAGCACGCCCGCGCCCTCGCCCCAGCCCGTGCCGTCCGCGGCACCCGCGAACGCCTTGCACCGGCCGTCCACCGACAGCCCGCGCTGACGGCTGAACTCCACGAACAGGTCCGGCGTCGACATCACCGTCACACCGCCGGCCAGCGCCAGCGAGCACTCGCCGTTGCGCAGTGCCTGCACCGCCAGGTGCAGCGCCACCAACGACGCCGAACACGCCGTGTCCACCGACACCGCCGGGCCTTCCAGCCCGAACGTGTAGGACAGCCGGCCGGACACCACGCTCGTCGCCGTACCGGTCAGACGGTGGCCCTCGGCGCCTTCCTGTCCCTCGGTGAGCAGCGAGATGTAGTCCTGGCCGTTGGTGCCGATGAAGACACCCGCCTGGCTGCCGCGCAGGGTGACCGGGTCGATGCCCGCCCGCTCGAAGACCTCCCAGGACGTCTCCAGCAGCAGGCGCTGCTGCGGGTCCATGGCGGTCGCCTCGCGCGGGCTGATGCCGAAGAACGCGGGGTCGAACCGGGTCGCGTCCTGGAGGAAGGCTCCCTTACGGGTGTAGATCTTGCCGAGCTGGTCCGGGTCCGGGTCGAAGAGGCCGTCGAGGTCCCAGCCTCGGTCGGTCGGGAAGTCCACGACCGCGTCGCCGCCTGCCATGAGCAGCTGCCACAGCTCCTCGGGCGAACGGACCCCGCCAGGGAAGCGGCAGCTCATCGCGACGATCGCGATCGGCTCGTCATCGGCGGCAGCCGCCACCGGCACCGGCACGGTGATCTCGGGCTCCTGGCCCAGGAGTTCACTCCGCAGGTGCTCCGCCAGCGCGGTCGCCGACGGGTAGTCGAACACCAGCGTGGCCGGGAGACGGAGACCGGTGGCCGCGTTCAGACGGTTGCGCAGATCGACGGCGGTCAGCGAGTCGAACCCGAGCTCCTTGAACGCCCGGCCCGACTCCACCGCCTCCGACCCCGCGTAACCGAGAACAGCCGCGACCTGGGCCCGCACCAGCTCCAGCAGCGCACGGTTCCGCTCGACCTCCGACAGACCCGCCAGACGCCGCGCCAGCGAGGAGCCGGCCACCGGTCCGGAGTCCTCGGACTGCGACTCGGTGGCGGCGAGGAATCGGACGACCTCCGGGATCTCGTGGAAGAGAGCGCTCGGCCGGACGGCGGCGAACTCGGCGGCGAGCCGGTCCCAGACGATGTCGGCAATGGTCATTGCGACGTCACCGTGGTCCAGGGCCTGCTGCATGGCAGTGATCGCCAGAGCGGGCGCCATGCCCGGCACGCCGTCGCGGCGCAGGCGCTCGGCGACGAGGTCGTCGGTCGCCAGGCCCGCCTCGGCCCAGGCGCCCCACGCGATCGAGGTCGCCGCCAGGCCGTCGGCCCGGCGCTGCTCGGCCAGAGCGTCCAGGAAGGCGTTCGCCGCCGCGTAGTTGCCCTGGCCGGCGCTGCCGACCGAACCCGCCATCGACGAGAACAGGACGAACGCCGACAGGTCCATCCCTGCCGTCAGCTCGTGCAGGTTGAGTGCCGCGTCCACCTTCGGACGCGCCACCGTGGCGAACCGTTCCACCGTCAGGCCGTCGACGACACCGTCGTCCAGCACACCGGCCGTGTGGAACACCGCCGACAGCTCGACCGAGTCGAGCAGACCGGCCAGCGCCGCACGGTCGGCCACATCACACGCGGCCACCGTGACGGTCGCACCCAACCCGACCAGCTCATCACGCAGTTCGACCGCACCCGGCGCATCCGGGCCACGACGGCTCGTCAGCAGCAACTGCTCGGCACCACTACGGACCAGCCAGCGCGCAACCTCCGCACCCAGCGCACCCGTACCACCGGTGACCAGCACCGTGCCGCCCGGCTTCCACGCCTCAACGGCCTCACCACGCACGGCCCGCACCAGACGACGCGCGAACACACCCGAAGCACGTACGGCGACCTGGTCCTCACCAGCGGTGGCAGCGAGCACAGCAGCCAGACGGCCGAGCACACGCTCGTCCACGACCTCCGGCAGGTCGACCAGACCACCCCAACGCTCCGGGTGCTCCAGGGCCACCACCCGGCCCAGACCCCACACCTGGGCCTGAACAGGACTCACCAGACGGTCCGAACGACCCGTCGACACCGCACCCCGCGTCACACACCACAGCGGAGCAGCGACACCGCAGTCGCCCAGCGCCTGCACCAGCGCCAACATCCCACCGAGCCCGGCAGACACACCCGACTCAAGCACGGTCCCGTCCAGCGCCAGCAGCGACAGGACGCCGGAGACCGGCGAGCCGTCCGCGAGCGCCTGCCGGAGCGACTCCGCCACCGCTCCGCGATCGGCGCCGTCCAGCTCGACCCGGCGGACGTCCACGCCGCGACCGGCCAGCATCCGGACCGTACCCAGCACCGCCGCGTCCTCGGCGCACCCGGCGGGGATCGCCACCAGCCACGTCCCCGACAGCGCACCAGCGCCACCATCGGTGACCGGCTTCCAACTGTCGCGGTAGCGCCAGCCGTCCACCGTGGACTGCTCACGGCTCTGTCGGCGCCACGCCGAGAGAGCGGGCAGCACCGAGCTCAACGGCTGGTCGCCGTCCAGCTCCAGGGCCGAGGACAGCGCCTCCAGGTCACCCTTCTCCACGGCCTCCCAGAAACTCGCATCCACCGCGTCGACCGGAACCTCGACCGTTGCGGCAGACCCGTCGGACTCCAGCCAGTACCGCTCGCGCTGGAAGGCGTAGGTCGGCAGGTCCACCCGGCGGGCATCCCGGCCCGCGAAGAACGACTGCCAGTCGACCGCGACACCGCGCACCTGGGCCTCGCCCAGCGACGCGAACAGCCGCTCCAGACCGCCCTCGTGACGGCGCAGCGTCCCGAACGCCACCGCGTCCCGGCCGACCGCCTCGATGCTCTCCTGGACCGCCATCACGAGGACGGGATGCGCACTGACCTCGACGAACGTTCCGTAGCCGTCGGCCAGCAGGGCCTCGGTGGCCTCCTGCAGACGCACGGTCTCGCGGAGGTTGGTGTACCAGTACTCGGCGTCCATGCCGGAACCGTCGACCAGCTCACCGGTCACCGTGGACAGCAGCGGCACCCGGCCGGCCTGTGGAGTGATCCCCGCCAGCGCTTCGGCCAGCTCCTCGCGGATGGACTCGACCTGTGCGGAGTGCGAGGCGTAGTCCACCGGCACCCGACGGGCCCGGACACCGTCCGCCTCGCAGGAGGCCAGCAGCTCCTCCAGCGCGGCCGGCTCACCCGAAACCACCACCGACGACGGCCCGTTGACCGCAGCGACCGAAACCCGCTCCTCGCCCCAGGCTGCGAGCCGCTCGCGCACGGCCTCCACCGGCAGCGCAACGGACACCATCCCGCCACGCCCCGCCAGACCGGCCGCGATCGCCTTGCTGCGCAGGGCCACCACCCGCGCACCATCCTCCAGCGACAGCGCACCCGCCACCACAGCAGCCGCGATCTCACCCTGCGAATGACCCACCACCGCAGCCGGACGGACCCCCGCCGACTGCCACACCTCCGCCAGCGACACCATCACCGCCCACAGCACCGGCTGGACCACATCCACCCGATCCAGCCACGCCTCACCGGCCCGGCCGAGCAGCACATCCTCCAACGACCAGTCCGTGAACGGCGCCAACGCAGCCCCGCACTCGGCGATCCGCCCCGCGAACACCGCCGACTCCGCCCACAACCCGGCACCCATCGCCGCCCACTGCGAACCCTGACCCGGGAAGACGAACGCCACCTTCCCCGCAGACCCCGCAACACCCTGCACCACACCCGCACCCGGCTCACCGGACGCCAGCGCCTCCAGGCCACGGACAGCAGCCTCACGGTCACCCGCGACCACCACCGCCCGGTGCTCGAACCCGGCCCGCGACGCCACCAGCGAGTGACCGACGTCGAGCAGGCCGACCTCGGGCCGCTCCGAGAGGAGGGAGAGCAGTCGAGCCGCCTGACCCGCCAGCGCCTTGTCGCTCTTGGCGGAGAGCAGCAGCGGCACAACGCCGCTGTCGTCGACTGCCGGCTCGTCGCCGGCACCGGGAGCGGCGACGGTGTCGGGGGCGGCGTACTCCAGGATCGTGTGCGCGTTGGTCCCGCTGATACCGAACGAGGACACCGCCGCACGACGCGCACGACCCGTCTCCGGCCACGGCCGCGACTCCGTCAGCAGCGACACCGCACCCGAAGCCCAATCCACCTTCGGCGACGGCTCGTTCACATGCAGCGTCTGCGGCAGCACACCCCGTCGCATCGCCATCACCATCTTGATGATCCCGCCGACACCCGCCGCCGCCTGCGTGTGACCGATGTTCGACTTCAGCGAACCCAGCCACAGCGGCGCCGACTCGTCGCGGTCCCGGCCGTAGGTGGCCAGCAGCGCCTGCGCCTCGATCGGGTCGCCGAGGGTGGTGCCGGTGCCGTGCGCCTCGACGGCGTCGACCTCGTCGGCCGACAGACCCGCGTTCGCCAGCGCCTGCCGGATCACCCGCTGCTGCGACGGGCCGTTCGGCGCGGTCAGGCCGTTCGACGCGCCGTCCTGGTTGACGGCGGAACCACGGACGATCGCCAGCACCTGGTGGCCGTTGCGCCGCGCGTCCGAGAGCCGCTCGACGAGCAGCATGCCGACGCCCTCGCCCCAGCCCGTGCCGTCCGCGTCCGCCGAGAACGCCTTGCAGCGGCCGTCCGCCGACAGGCCGCGCTGGCGGCTGAAGTCGACGAAGGTCTCCGGGGTGGCCATCACGGTCACACCGCCGGCCAGGGCCATCGTGCACTCGCCGTTGCGCAGCGCCTGGATCGCCCAGTGCAGGGCGACCAGCGACGAGGAGCACGCCGTGTCGACAGTGACCGCCGGGCCCTCCAGACCGAAGGTGTAGGCGACGCGCCCGGAGGCGATGCTGCCCGACACTCCGGTGCCCAGGTAGCCCTCGACACCCTCCGGCAGCTCGCTGATGCCGGTGGCGTAGTCGTGGTACATCACACCGGCGAACACGCCGGTCCGGCTGCCGCGCAGGGTGGCCGGGTCGATGCCCGCCCGCTCGATGGCCTCCCACGAGGTCTCCAGCAGCAGCCGCTGCTGCGGGTCCATGGCCAGCGCCTCGCGCGGCGAGATGCCGAAGAAGTCCGGGTCGAACAGCCCGGCGTCGTGCAGGAAACCGCCCTCGCGGGCGTAGGTCGTGCCCTGGTGGTCCGGGTCCGGGTGGTAGAGGCCGTCGAGGTCCCAGCCACGTCCGGTCGGGAAGCCGGAGATCGCGTCTCCGCCCTCGGAGACCAGCCGCCACAGGTCCTCGGGCGACTCCACACCACCCGGGTAGCGGCAGCTCATACCGACGATCGCGATCGGCTCGTCGTCCAGGGATCCGGCCGACCGCACCGGCGCTGCGCCGGTCGGGTCGGACTCGTCACCCAGCAGCTCGGCGACCAGGAAGGCCGCGAGCGCGACCGGGCTCGGGTAGTCGAACACCAGCGTCGCCGGCAGTCGGAGACCCGTCGCGCCGTTGAGCTCGTTGCGCAGCTCGACGGCCGTCAGCGAGTCGAACCCGAGCTCCTTGAACGCCCGTCCCGCCTCCACGGCGCTGACGTCCGGGTAACCCAGCACCGAAGCCACCCGGGTCCGGACCAGGTCCAGCACCGACTGCTCCCGCTCGGCCGCAGGCAGCGCGAGCAGGCGAGCGGCCAGCTCCGAGCCACCGGCCGAACCGGCCCGCGCCACCCGACGCGCCGGGGCCCGGACCAGTCCGCGCAGCAGGGCGGGGAGGGTCCCGGCGGCGGCCTGCGGGCGCAGCGCGGCCAGGTCGAGCCGCATCGGGACGAGCGCCGCATCGCCGGTGGCGGTGGCGGCGTCGAGCAGCGCGAGGCCCTCGGTCGAGGAGAGGCCGTGGATGCCGCTGCGGTTCATCCGCTGGACGTCGAGCTCGTCCAGGCTGCCGACCATCCCGCTGCTGTCGGCCCACGGGCCCCAGGCGAGCGCGGTGGCCGCGAGGCCCTGGGCGCGGCGCCGGGTGGCCAGAGCGTCCAGGAAGACGTTCGCGGCGGCGTAGTTGCCCTGACCTGGGCTGCTCAGCGTGCCGGCGGCGGAGGAGAAGAGCACGAACGCGCTCAAGTCGAGACCGGCAGTCAGCTCGTGCAGGCTGAGCGCCGCGTCGACCTTCGGACGCAGCACGGCGTCCAGGCGCTCGGGGGTGAGCGAGGAGACGATGCCGTCGTCCAGCACACCGGCGGTGTGCACCACACCGGTCAGCGGGAACTCCGCCGGCACGGACGCCAGCACGCCCGCCAGCTCCGCACGGTCGGCGACATCGCACGCCGCCCAGGCAACCTCGGCCCCCGACTCGACCAGCTCGGCCGCCAGTTCGGCCGCACCCGGCGCCTCGGCACCACGACGCGAAACCAGCAGCAGACTGCGCACCCCGTGCTCGGCCACCAGATGACGCGCGACCAGACCACCCAGCATCCCGGACGCACCGGTCACCAGCACCGTGCCCCGACCGTCGAACACCGGAGGCAGCTCACCGGACGCGGCAGCCACCCGGGCCAGTCGGGGTGCGCGCAACGCGCCTCCCCGCACGGCCAGTTCGGGCTCACCGGAGGCGAGCGCCGCCGACAGCGCCTCGCGGGAGAAGTCACCGCCGTCCACGTCCAGCAGCACCAGGCGGTCGGGGTTCTCGACCTGGGCGGAGCGCACCAGGCCCCACACCGGGGCGTGGACGAGGTCGTCACCGCCGGCCACCGCGCCACGGGTCACCAGGACCAGGCGCGAGGTGGCGAACCGCTCGTCCGCCAGCCACTCCTGGACCACGGCGAGCACACCGTGCAGCACCGTACGGACAGTCGAGGCCGCGTCGGCAGCAGAGTCATCGGCTGCGATCGGCGCCAGCGACACGAAGACCGCGTCGGGGGCCGGCACGCCGCCGTCCACCGCCGCGCCCAGCGCGGCCAGATCGGCGAATCCTTCGGCCCCGGCGCCGACCGCTCCGAGAGCGTCGGACCCGAGCACCGCCCAGCGGCCTGCGGGTGCGGCCGAGACCGGCAGTGCGGTCCACTCCACCCGGAACAGCGACTCCACGAAGCCGCCGCGCGCACTGCGCACCTGCTCCTCGGAGACCTCACGCGAGACCAGCGACTCGACCGAGGCGACCGGCTGACCGGACTCGTCCGCGAGCAGCAGCGAGGCAGTGTCCTCGTTGGTCTCGGAGAGTCGCAGGCGCAGCGCGGCGGCGCCGGTCGCGTACAGGGTCACGCCGTTCCACGAGAACGGGATGCGGGCCTGGCGGGGGCCGTCCGTGCCTTCGGAGCTGGTGAGGTCGAGGCCGAGGGCGTGCAGTGCGGCGTCCAGCAGCGCGGGGTGCAGACCGTAGCGCTCGGCGTCCTCGTGCTCGCTCTCGGGCAGGCGGATCTCGGCGTACACGTCGCCGTCCTTGCGCCAGGCGGCGCGCAGGCCCTGGAACACCGGGCCGTACCCGAACCCGGCAGCCGCCAGCCGCTCGTACAGGTCATCGACCGCGACCGTCACCGCACCGGCCGGAGGCCACTCCCCCAGCTCGAACGACGCCCCGGCACCAACACCGGGCATCAGCACGCCGGTGGCATGCCGCGTCCACGGCTCATCCGCAAGCACGTCCTCGGCCCGCGAATGCAGACTCAGACCACGCCGCCCGCTCTCATCGGCCGCACCCAGCACCAGCCGCAGCTGAACACCACCACGCTCCGGCAGAACGAGCGGCGCCTCCAGCGTCAGCTCCTCCAGCACCGCGCAGCCGACCTGGTCACCGGCCCGGATCGCCAACTCCACGAACGCGGTACCCGGCAGCAGCACACTGCCCATCACCGCGTGATCCGCCAGCCACGGATGCGACTGCACCGACAGCCGGCCCGTGAACACCACTCCGTCAGAATCCGGCAGCTCCACACTCGCACCCAGCAACGGATGCCCCGCCGCACCGAGCCCGATCGACGCGACATCACCCATCGCCAGGATCGGGGTACGCGGCCAGTAGCGCTGGCGCTGGAAGGCGTAGGTGGGCAGATCCACCCGGCTGGCGCCCTGGCCGGCGAAGACCGCCTGCCAGTCGACGGCCACGCCACGCACGTACGCCTGGGCGAGCGCGGTGGTCACCGTCTGCGCCTCGGGGCGTCCCGTGCGCAGGACCGGCGCGAAGACGGCCTCCTCCGACACGCCTTCCTGGCCCATCGCCGAGAGGGTGCCGTCGGGACCCAGCTCCACGTAAGTGCGGACGCCCTCGCCCTCCAGGGTCTGCACGGCGTCGTGGAAGCGGACCGCCTCACGGACGTGCCGCACCCAGTACTCGGGGGTGACCAACTCATCGGTGAGCTTGCCGGTCAGCGTCGACACGATCGGGATCCGGGGGGCCTCGAAGGTCAGACCCTCGGCCACCGCCCGGAACTCCGCCAGCATCGGCTCCATCAACGGCGAGTGGAACGCATGGCTCACCGTCAGCCGCTTCGTCTTCCGGCCATCAGCAGCAAGCTTCTCCGCAACCTCCAGAACAGCCGCCTCGGAACCCGAAATCACCACCGACGAAGGCCCGTTGACCGCCGCGACACCGACCTCGGCGGTCAGCAGCGGCAGGACCTCGCCCTCGGACGCCTGCACCGCCACCATCGCACCACCGGCGGGCAGCGCCTGCATCAGCCGGCCACGCGCCGCGACCAGAGCCGCAGCATCTGCCAGGGAGAGGACCCCGGCGACGTGCGCGGCGGCCAGCTCACCGATCGAGTGACCGGCCAGGAAGTCCGGCCGCACACCCCACGACTCGGTGAGGCGGAACAGCGCCACCTCGACCGCGAACAGTGCGGGCTGCGTGTACTCGGTCCGGTCCAGCAGACCGTCCTCACCCGCGAACATCACCTCGCGCAGCGGACGGTCGAGATGCTGGTCCAGGTGCGCGAACACCTCGTCCAGCGCATCCGCGAACACTGGGAACGCCTCGTACAGCTCGGCGCCCATCCCGGCCCGCTGACTGCCCTGCCCCGTGAACAGGAACGCCGTCCGGCCCTCAACCACCGAACCCTGCACCACACCCGAACCGGACTCACCGGCAGCCAGCGCACCAAGCCCCCGCAGGAACTCCTCACGCCCACCCGCCACGACGACCGCGCGGTGCTCCAGCCCCGCCCGACCCGTCGCCAACGAGTACGCCACATCAACCAGTTCGGCATCACCAGCGGACAGCAACCGCTCGGCCTGAGCCCGCAGCGCCACCTCACCCTTCGCCGACAGCACCACCGGCACCACCGACGGCGACACGCTCGCCTCGACGGCTTCGACCTCGACAACCGGCGCCTGCTCCAGGATCGTGTGCGCGTTGGTGCCGCTGAAGCCGAAGGACGACACGGCAGAGCGGCGCGGCTCGCCGGTCTCCGGCCACTCGGTCGTCTCGGTGAGCAGCGAGACCGCGCCCGCCGACCAGTCGACGTGTGGGGTCGGCTGGTTCACGTGCAGGGTCTGCGGCAGCACACCGCGCTGCATGGCGAGGACCATCTTGATCACACCGGCGACACCGGCGGCCGCCTGCGTGTGGCCGATGTTCGACTTCACCGAGCCCAGCCACAGCGGCCGGTCCTCCGAACGCTCCTGCCCGTAGGTGGCCAGCAGCGCCTGCGCCTCGATCGGGTCACCCAGTGCGGTGCCGGTGCCGTGCGCCTCGACCGCGTCGACCTGAGCCGCCGTCAGTCCTGCGTTCTCCAGGGCCTGCCGGATCACCCGCTGCTGCGACGGACCGTTGGGGGCGGTCAGACCGTTGGACGCACCGTCCTGGTTGACCGCGCTGCCGCGTACAACGGCCAGCACCGGGTGCCCGTTCCGCTGCGCGTCGGAGAGCCGCTCGACGAGCAGCATGCCGACGCCCTCGCCCCAGGCGGTGCCGTCCGCCGAAGCGGCGAACGCCTTGCAGCGGCCGTCGGCGGACAGGCCGCGCTGGCGGCTGAAGTCAAGGAAGGTGTCCGGGGTGGCCATCACGGTCACACCGCCGGCCAGCGCCAGCGAGCACTCGCCGTTGCGCAGCGCCTGCACGGCGAGGTGCAGGGCGACCAGCGAGGAGGAGCAGGCGGTGTCGACGGTGACCGCCGGGCCCTCCAGGCCGAAGGTGTAGGAGAGCCGGCCGGAGACCACGCTCGCTGCTGTGCCCGTGCCGAGCTGGCCCTCCAGCTCCTCCGGGGAATTCATCAGGAGAGCGAGGTAGTCCTGGCCGTTGGTGCCGGCGAAGACGCCCGTTCGGCTGCCGCGCAGGGTGGCCGGGTCGATGCCCGCCCGCTCGAACGCCTCCCAGGAGGTCTCCAGCAGCAGCCGCTGCTGCGGGTCCATCGACAGCGCCTCGCGCGGCGAGATCCCGAAGAACGCGGCGTCGAACTCGGCGGCGTCGTAGAGGAATCCGCCCTCGCGGGTGTAGATCCTGCCGACCTGGTCCGGGTCCGGGTCGTAGAGGGTGTCGACGTTCCAGCCGCGGTCGGTCGGCAGACCTGCCATCGCGTCCCCGCCGGAGGTGAGCAGCTGCCACAGCTCCTCGGGCGTGCTGACCCCGCCGGGGAATCGGCAGCTCATCGCGACGATCGCGATCGGCTCGTCGTCGGTGGCGGCCCGTGCTGTCACCTGGGCCGCGGTGGCCGAGTCCCGGCCCAGCAGCTCGGAGCGCAGGTGCTCCGCGAGGGCGGCGGCCGACGGGTAGTCGAAGACCAGGGTGGTCGGGAGGCGGAGGCCGGTGGCCGCGTTGAGGCGGTTGCGCAGCTCGACGGCGGTCAGCGAGTCGAAGCCGAGCTCCTTGAACGCTCGCCCGGCCTCGACGGTCTCGGATCCGGAGTGCGCCAGGACAGCGGCGACGTTGGTGCGTACGAGGTCGAGGAGGGCTCGCTGCTGCTCGGCCTCCGACAGGCCGGCCAGGCGCCCGGACTGTGCGGAGGTCGCACCGGTGGCACCGGCAGCGGCACCGGCAGCCGCCAGGCGGGCCTCGGGGATCTCGTTGAACAGCTCGCTCGGGCGGCCGGCCGTCATCGCGGGCAGGAACCGGTCCCAGGCGATGTCGGCGACGGTGAGCGCGACGTCACGCTGTTCCAGGGCCTGTTGCAGTGCGGTGATCGCCGGCTGGGGGGCCATCGGCGGGACACCCTCGCGGCGCAGCCGCTCCTCGAGGGTGCGGTCGGCGGCCATACCGCTCTGTGCCCAGGGGCCCCAGGCGATCGAGGTCGCGGCCAGGCCGTCGGCCCGGCGCTGCTCGGCGAGAGCGTCCAGGAAGGCGTTCGCCGCCGCGTAGTTGCCCTGGCCGGCGCTGCCGACCGAACCGGCGATGGAGGAGAACAGCACGAAGGCGGACAGGTCCATCCCTGCCGTCAGCTCGTGCAGGTTGAGCGCCGCGTCCACCTTCGGACGAGCCACAGCGGCGAAACGCTCCACCGTCAGGCCGTCGACGACACCGTCGTCCAGGACACCGGCCGTGTGGAACACCGCCGACAGCTCGACCGAGTCGAGCAGACCGGCCAGTGCCTCACGGTCCGCCGCATCGCACGCGGCCACCGTGACGGCAGCACCCAACCCGACCAGCTCGTCCCGCAGTTCGGCCGCGCCCGGCGCGTCCGGGCCACGACGGCTGGTCAGCAGCAGGTGCTCGGCACCGTTGCGGGCCAGCCAGCGCGCAACCTCCGCACCCAGCGCACCCGTACCACCGGTGACCAGCACCGTGCCGCCCGGCTTCCACGCCTCGACAGCCTCACCACGCACGGCCCGCACCAGACGACGCGCGAACACACCCGACGCCCGCACAGCGACCTGATCCTCACCCGCAGCACCCGCGAGCACACCAGCCAGCCGACCGAACACACGCTCGTCCACGACCTCCGGCAGGTCGACCAGACCACCCCAGCGCTCCGGGTGCTCCAGGGCCACCACCCGGCCCAGACCCCACACCTGAGCCTGCACCGCACTCACCAGACGGTCCGAACGACCCGTCGACACCGCGCCCCGTGTCACACACCACAGCGGAGCACCGACACCCGCATCACCCAACGCCTGCACGAGAGTTGCGGTCAGCGCCGGCACGGTCGAGACGGAGTCACCCTCGTCGAGGGCGACCAGCGACAGCACACCCGCGATCGCCGCGCCGTCCGCGACGGAGCCGCGCAGCAGCTCGGCCACCGCAGCGCGATCGGCACCGTCCAGCTCGACCCGGCGGACGTCCACGCCGCGTCCGGCCAGCATCCGGAGCACGTCCAGCACGGTCGAGTCCTCGGCGCACCCGGCCGGGACGGCCACCAGCCACGTTCCCGCCAGCACGCCGGAGGCGGCCTCGCCGACCGGCTTCCAGTTCACCCGGTAGCGCCAGCCGTCCACCATGGACTGCTCACGGCTCTGCCGGCGCCACGCCGAGAGAGCCGGCAGCACCGAGCTCAACGGCTGGTCGCCGTCCAGCTCCAGAGCCGAGGACAGCGCCTCCAGGTCACCCTTCTCCACGGCCTCCCAGAAACTCGCATCCACCGCGTCGAGAGCGGCCACGCCCGGGGTCGGGGCCGCCAGGTTCTCCAGCCAGTACCACTGCCGCTGGAAGGCGTAGGTGGGCAGGTCGACCCGGCGGGCGCCGGTGCCGGCGAAGAACGTCTGCCAGTCCACCGCCACGCCACGGACGTACGCCTGCGCCAGGGTTGCGGTCAGAGCCCCGGCCTCCGGGCGGTCCGCGCGCAGCACCGGCGCGAACACGGCCGTCTCGGTCACGCAGTCCTGGCCCATCGCGGAGAGGACCCCGTCCGGGCCCAGCTCCACGAACGTACGGACGCCCTCACCCTCCAGGGTCTGAACGGCGTCGTGGAAGCGGACGGCCTCGCGGACGTGCCGCACCCAGTACTCCGCCGAGCACAGCTCCGCCGCCGAAGCGGCCTTGCCGGTGAGGGTGGAGACGACCGGGATCCGGGGCTCGTGGAAGGTCAGACCCTCCGCGACCGCCCGGAACTCCGCCAGCATCGGCTCCATCAGCGGCGAGTGGAACGCGTGGCTCACCGTCAGCCGCTTGGTCTTGCGACCCTCGGCCGCCAGTCGCTCCGCGACCTCCAGAACGGCCGACTCGGCACCCGAAATCACCACCGACGAAGGCCCGTTGACCGCCGCGACACCCACCTCGGCCGTCAGCAGCGGCAGGACCTCCGCCTCGGACGCCTGCACCGCCACCATCGCACCACCGGCGGGCAGCGCCTGCATCAGCCGGCCACGCGCCGCCACCAGAGCCGCAGCATCAGCCAGGGAGAGAACCCCTGCGACGTGCGCGGCCGCCAGCTCACCGATCGAGTGACCCGCCAGGAAGTCCGGCCGCACACCCCACGACTCCACCAGGCGGAACAGCGCCACCTCGACCGCGAACAGCGCGGGCTGCGTGTACTCGGTCCGGTCCAGCAGACCGTCCTCACCCGCGAACATCACCTCGCGCAGCGGACGCTCCAGGTGCCCGTCCAACTCGGCACACACCGCGTCGAAAGCCCCGGCGAACACCGAGAACGCCTCGTACAGCTCGGCGCCCATCCCGGCCCGCTGACTGCCCTGCCCTGTGAACAGGAACGCCAGTCGTCCCCCGGTCACCGAGCCACGGACCACGTCCGCAGCCGGCTCACCGGCAGCCAGCGCGCCCAGCGCCCGCAGGAACTCCTCACGCCCACCCGCCACGACGACCGCGCGGTGCTCCAGCCCCGCCCGGCCCGTCGCCAACGAGTACGCCACATCGACCGGTTCGGCGTCACCGGCGGACAGCAGGCGCTCGGCCTGCGCCCGCAGCGCCCGGGCTTGGTCGCGCAGGGCGTCCTCGGTCTTCGCCGAGAGGATCCACGGCTGGACGGCGGGCGCGGGGTGCACGGGTGCCGGGGCGGAGTCGCCCTGCTCGGCCGGTGCCTGTTCGACGATCGTGTGGGCGTTGGTGCCGCTGAAGCCGAACGAGGAGATGCCGGCGCGGCGCGGCTGCCCGGTCTCGGGCCACGGACGGGCCTCGGTGAGCAGCTCGACGGCGCCGGAGGCCCAGTCGACGTTCGGCGAGGGCTCGTCGAGGTGGAGGCTCTGCGGCAGCACGCCGTGCTGCATGGCCAGCACCATCTTGATGACGCCCGCGACGCCGGCGGCGGCCTGGGTGTGGCCGATGTTGGACTTCAGCGAGCCGAGCCACAGCGGCGCGGACTCGGCCCGCTCCTGGCCGTAGGTGGCGAGCAGCGCCTGGGCCTCGATCGGGTCGCCGAGGGTGGTGCCGGTGCCGTGCGCCTCGACCACGTCGACGTCGGCGGCGCTCAGTCCGGCCGAGGCCAGGGCCTGCCGGATCACCCGCTGCTGGGACGGACCGTTGGGGGCGGTCAGGCCGTTGGAGGCGCCGTCCTGGTTGATCGCGGAGCCTCGGACGATCGCCAGCACCGGGTGGCCGTTGCGGCGGGCGTCCGAGAGGCGCTCGACGAGCAGCATGCCCGCGCCCTCGGACCAGCTGGTGCCGTCGGCGGAGGCGGAGAAGGACTTGGACCGGCCGTCCTTGGCCAGGCCGCGCTGGCGGCTGAAGTCGACGAACGCCTCGGGCGTGGCCATCACGGTGACACCGCCGGCCAGCGCCATCGTGCACTCGCCCTGCCGCAGGGCCTGCACGGCGAGGTGCAGGGCGACCAGGGAGGAGGAGCAGGCGGTGTCGACGGTGACCGCCGGGCCCTCCAGGCCGAAGGTGTAGGCGACGCGGCCGGAGGCGATGCTGCCGGAGGTGCCGGTACCGAGGTAGCCCTCGACACCGTCCGGAACCGCGCCGATCCGGGTGGCGTAGTCGTGGTACATCACACCGGCGAAGACACCGGTCCGGCTGCCGCGCACGGTGGCCGGGTCGATGCCGGCGCGCTCGAACGCCTCCCAGGAGGTCTCCAGCAGCAGGCGCTGCTGCGGGTCCATGGCGAGGGCCTCGCGCGGGCTGATGCCGAAGAACGCGGGGTCGAAGAGGCCGGCTCCGTGCAGGAAGCCGCCCTGGTCGGCGTAGCTGGTGCCGGGGTGGTCCGGGTCGGGGTCGAAGAGGTGGTCGAGGTCCCAGCCGCGTCCGGCCGGGAACTCGGAGATGGCGTCGACTCCGGCCGTGACCAGCTGCCACAGCTCTTCGGGGGAGGCCACCCCGCCGGGGTAGCGGCAGCTCATGCCGACGATGGCGATCGGCTCGTCGTCCACGCGGACCGCGGGGGCCTGGGGGGAGGCGGTGCCGTGGTCCGCGCCGGCGATCTCCGAGCGCAGGTACTCGGCGAGTGCGGCGGGCGTCGGGTAGTCGAAGATCAGGGTCGGCGGGAGCCGCAGGCCGGTGACGGCGTTGAGCTCGTTGCGGAGCTCGACCGAGGTCAGCGAGTCGAAGCCGATCTCGTTGAACGCCCGGTTGGCCTCGATCGTCTCGGATGAGGCGTGGCCCAGCACGGCGGCGATGCGCACGCGCAGCAGTTCGAGGAGCTCGCGGTCCAGCTCGGCCTCGGAGAGGCCGGCCAGACGGCGCATCAGTTCGCTGCCGCCGGCGGCACCGGCCCGTGCGGCGCGCCGGGACGGCGTGCGGACCAGTCCGCGCAGCAGGGCGGGCAGCGTGCCGGCGGCGGCCTGCGGGCGCAGCGCGGCCAGGTCGAGCCGCATCGGGACGAGCACCGCGTCGCCGGTGGCGGTGGCGGCGTCGAAGAGCGCCACCCCTTCGGCGTTGGACAGGCCGGCCATGCCGGAGCGGGCGAGCCGCTGGAGGTCTGCGGTGTCGAGGGTCTCGACCATGCCGCCCTCGGCCCACAGGCCCCAGGCGAGGGAGGTCGCGGGCAGTCCGGCGGCGCGCCGCTGCTCGGCGAGGGCGTCCAGGAAGACGTTGGCCGCAGCGTAGTTGCCCTGGCCGAGGCCGCCGAAGGTGCCCGCGTTCGAGGAGAAGAGGACGAACGCGGTCAGGTCGAGGCCGGCGGTCAGCTCGTGCAGGTTCCAGGCCGCGTCCACCTTCGGACGCAGCACGGTGTCGATCCGCTCGGGGGTGAGCGAGGAGAGGATGCCGTCGTTCAGCACACCGGCGGTGTGCACCACACCGGTCAGCGGGAACTCCGCCGGCACGGACGCCAGTACGCCCGCCAGCGCCGCACGGTCGGCGACATCGCACGCCGCCCAGGCGACCTCGGCCCCCAACTCACGCAGAGCGGAGGACAGTTCCTCGGCCCCCGCAGCCTCCGCACCACGGCGCGAGACCAGCAGCAGGCTGCGCACCCCGTGCTCGGCCACCAGATGACGCGCGACCAGACCACCCAGCATCCCGGACGCACCGGTCACCAGCACCGTGCCCCCGCCGTCGAACACCGGAGGCAGCTCAGCACCGGACGCGGCGGCGCGGGCCAGCCGCGGAACCCGTACGACGCCCTCGCGGACCGCGAACTCCGGCTCGCCGGAGGCCAGGGCACCCGCCAGGACCTCGCCCGGGACGCCGTGGGTGTCCAGGTCGATCAGCACCAGCCGGTCCGGGTTCTCCAGCTGGGCGGAGCGCACCAGGCCCCAGACCGGGGCGTGGGCCGGGTTGTCACCGCCTGCCACCGCGCCACGGGTCACCAGGACCAGGCGCGAGGTGGCGAACCGCTCGTCCGCCAGCCACTCCTGCAGCACGGCCAGCACACCGTACAGCGCCGAGCGCACAGTTGACGGAACGTCGGTCGTCCCGACGGCGTCCAGTCCGACGAAGACGGCCTCCGGCAGCGCCGCGCCCGCGTCGACCGCAGCGCCCAGCGCGGCCGGATCGGCGAAGCTCTCGATGCCGGTGCCGAACGGGTCGGCACCGAGCGCCGCCCACCGGCCGCCGCCGGTCGCGGCCGAGACCGGCAGCGGGGTCCACTCCACCCGGAAGAGCGAGTCCGGGTGTCCGGTCCGGGCGGCCCGGAGCTGCTCCTCGGAGATCTCCCGCAGCGTGAGGGAGCGGACGGTCATCACCGGCTGGCCGGCGGCGTCGGCGAGGTCGAGGGCGACCTCGCCGCGGCCCAGCGGGGTGACCCGCAGGCGCAGCGAAGCGGCGCCGGTGGCGTGCAGGGTGACGCCGCTCCAGGCGAACGGCAGGCCGCCGCGGACGGCGTCGTCGAAGGTCCCGTCGGAGGTCGCGTCGGTGGCCGTGGCGGCGCCGAGCGCGTGCAGGGCGGCGTCCAGCAGGGCGGGGTGGATGCCGAAGCGGTCGGCGTCGTCCCGGGCCTGGGCGGGCAGCGCGATCTCGGCGAAGATCTCGCCGTCGCGCAGCCAGGCGGCCTGCAGGCCCCGGAAGACCGGGCCGTAGCCGAAGCCGGCCTCGGCCAGGCCGGTGTGGATCTCCTGGACATCCACCGGGCGGGCGTCGACGGGCGGCCACTGGGTGAGCTCGAAGGAGGCGCTCTCGGTGGCGACGGCGAGGACGCCGGTGGCGTGGCGGGTCCACGGCTCCTCGGCCTGGGCGCCCTCGGTCCGGGAGTGCAGGCTGAAGGAGCGGCTGCCGCTCTCGTCGGCCCCGCTCAGCACGATCTGGAGCTGCACGCCGCCCTGCGCGGGCAGCAGCAGCGGTGCTTCGAGGGTGAGTTCCTCGACCAGGTCGCAGCCGGCCTGGTCGCCGGCCCGGAGGGCGAGTTCGACGAAGGCCGTGCCCGGGAGCAGCACGGTGCCCATGACCGCGTGGTCGGCGAGCCACGGGTGGCTGTCGAGCGAGAGCCGGCCGGTGAGCAGGAAGCCGTCCACGTCGGCCAGCGCCACGGTGGCGCCGAGCAGCGGGTGGTCGGCGGCGCCGAGGCCGATGGAGGCGGCGTCGCCGACCGGGCTCGTGGCGTCGAGCCAGTACCGCTCGCGCTGGAAGCCGTAGGTGGGCAGGTCGACCCGGCGGGCGCCCTGGCCGGCGAAGACGCCGTCCCAGTCCAGGGCCGCGCCGCGGAGGTGGGCCCGGCCGAGCGCGGTGGTCAGGGTCCGGACCTCGGGGCGGCCCGCGCGCAGGACCGGCAGGAAGGCCGCGTCCTCGTCGGCCGACTCCTGGCCGAGCGCGGAGAGGACGCCGTCGGGGCCCAGTTCCACGAAGGTGCGGGCGCCTTCGCGTTCCAGGGTCCGCATCGCGTCGTGGAAGCGGACGGTCTCGCGGACGTGGCGCACCCAGTACTCGGGGGTGCAGATCTCCGCGGCGGGGACGAGGTCGCCGGTGAGGGTGGAGACGATCGGGACGGCCGGTGCGGAGTAGGACACCACCTGGGCGCAGCGCAGGAACTCGGCGAGCATGCCGTCCATCAGCGGCGAGTGGAAGGCGTGGCTGACGGTGAGCCGCTTGGTCTTGCGTCCCTGGGCGGCCAGCTGTCCGGCGATCTCGGTGACCGCTGCCTCGGTGCCGGAGAGGACCACCGCCGTGGGTCCGTTGACCGCCGCGACGCCCACCTCGGCCTCGCGGCCGGCGAGCAGCGGCAGTACCTGTTCCTCGCTCGCCTGGACCGCCACCATGGCGCCGCCGGCGGGCAGTTGCCGCATCAGCCGGCCGCGCGCGGCGACCAGCAGTGCGGCGTCCTCCAGCGAGAGGACACCGGCGGCGTGGGCGGCGGCGAGTTCGCCGATCGAGTGGCCGGCCAGCAGGTCGGGGCGCAGGCCCCATGCCTCGACCAGGCGGAACAGGGCGACCTCGACGGCGAACAGCGCGGGCTGGGTGTAGTCGGTGCGGTGCAGGAGGTCCGCCTCGGCGGAGCCCTCGGGGGCGAACAGGACCTCGCGCAGCGGGCGTTCCAGCTGGAGGTCGAGGTAGCCGCACGCCTTGTCCAGGGCCTTGGCGAACACCGGGAAGGTCTCGTACAGTTCGCGGCCCATGGCGAGGCGCTGGCTGCCCTGGCCGGTGAACAGGAAGGCGGTCCGGCCCTCCACCGGTGAGCCCCGCAGGACGCCGGCCGCGGTGGTGCCCTCGGCGAGGGAGTCCAGGGCCTGCCGGAAGCCCTCGTGGTCGCCCGCCAGCAGGACGGCGCGGTGCTCGAAGCTCGCGCGGGTGGTGGCGAGGGAGTGGCCGAGGTCGGCGGGGGTGGGCCCGGGGTGGGCGTCGAGGTGGGTGCGCAGGCGCTCGGCCTGGGTGCGCAGGGCGTCGGGGGTCTTGGCGGACAGTACCCACGGCAGGACGGCCGGGGCGACGTCGGCGGCCGGCGTACCGGCCGGTTCGGTGGTCTGCTCGGTGGTGGGCGGAGCCTGCTCGATGACGGCGTGCGCATTGGTGCCGCTGAAGCCGAAGGAGGAGACGCCCGCGCGGCGCGGCTCGCCGGTCTGCGGCCACGGCCGGGCCTCGGCGAGCAGTTCGACCGTGCCCGCGTTCCAGTCGACGTGCGGGGTGGGCTCGTCCACGTGCAGGGTGCGCGGCAGGACGCCGTGCCGCATCGCCATGACCATCTTGATGATCCCGCCGATACCGGCGGCGGCCTGGGTGTGGCCGATGTTGGACTTCAGCGAGCCCAGCCAGAGCGGGTGGTCCTCGGAGCGGCCCTGGCCGTAGGTGGCGAGCAGCGCCTGGGCCTCGATCGGGTCGCCGAGGGTGGTCCCGGTGCCGTGCGCCTCGACCGTGTCGATCTGGGTGGCGCTCAGTCTGGCGTCGGCCAGGGCCTGGCGGATCACCCGCTGCTGGGAGGGGCCGTTGGGGGCGGTCAGGCCGTTGGAGGCGCCGTCCTGGTTGATCGCGGTGCCCCGGACGATCGCCAGGACGGGGTGGCCGTTGCGCTGGGCGTCGGAGAGCCGCTCGACCAGCAGCATGCCGACGCCCTCGCCCCAGGCGGTGCCGTCGGCGGCGGCGGCGAAGGGCTTGCAGCGGCCGTCGGGGGCGAGGCCGCGCTGGCGGCTGAAGGCGATGAAGGAGCCGGGGTTGGCCATCACGGCGACACCGCCGGCGAGGGCGATGCCGCACTCGCCCCGGCGCAGCGACTGCACGGCGAGGTGCAGGGCGACCAGCGAGGAGGAGCAGGCGGTGTCGATGGTGACCGCGGGGCCCTGGAAGCCGAAGGTGTAGGAGAGCCGGCCGGAGGCGACGCTGGCGGCGTTGCCGGTGACCAGGTAGCCCTCCATGCCCTCGCCGGCCTCGTGCAGGCGTGGGCCGTAGTCCTGTGCTTCGGCGCCGATGAAGACGCCGGTGCGGGACTCGCGCAGGGTGCCGGGGTCGATGCCGGCCCGCTCGAACGCCTCCCAGGACGTCTCCAGCAGCAGCCGCTGCTGCGGGTCCATGGCGAGGGCCTCGCGCGGGGAGATCCCGAAGAAGCCGGGGTCGAAGGTGTCCGCGTCGTGCAGGAAGCCGCCGGCCTGCGCGTAGCTGGTGCCGGGGTGGTCCGGGTCCGGGTCGTACAGGCTGCCGAGGTCCCAGCCGCGGCCGGCCGGGAAGGCCGAGATCGCGTCGACGCCGTCCGCGACCAGCTGCCACAGCTGCTCCGGTGAGTGGGCGTCGCCGGGGAACCGGCAGGCCATCGCGACGATGGCGATGGGCTCGTCGTGAACGGGCGCGCGGAATTCCGGCAGGCCGGTTTCGGCGGCTGTTCCGAGGATTTCCGCGCGCAGGTGCCGGGAGAGCGAGGCGGGCGTCGGGTGGTCGAAGACCAGGGTGACCGGAAGGCGCAGTCCGGTGGCCGCGGCGATCCTGCTGTGGAGGTCCACGGCGGCCAGCGAGTCGAATCCGAGTTCCAGGAACGGGCGGTCGGCTCCGACGACGGCGGACGACTTTCCGCTCAGGGCTTCCCTGGCCTGTTCGAGCACCAGGTTCAGCAGCGTCCGCTGCTGCTCCGCCTCGGGCAGTTCGGCGAGTTTCCGGCGCCAGGACGAGAATTCGTCGGGAATTCCGGCATTCGCACCGTCCGGCTCCGAAATGAAACCCTCGGACTGGTTCTTCATCACGCGCTCCACTAACCGGCAGACGGTATCCAAGACCTCTGGTCAGCCTGTCACGGGCGCCAAGCGCTCGAAAGCCCCTAAGGGACCCCTAAACACCCCTACGATTTCGACCGGCGACCCCTGTCTTTCCGGGGCCGCCGGTCGGCGGTCAATAACTCTGGAATTCCTTTTCCCGTAATCGCCCGACAATACCCCGGAGAAGTTCCGGGGAAGTCTGCTTTCAGTTGTTCCGTTCCAGGAACGGCGTGAGCAGTCCGGGTACGGCCTCCTCGGCGAAGGCCAGTCCGTCGGCGGTGGCGACGTCGCGGATCCGGTAGGAGCCGCGGCCGGCCGCCGTGGTCGCGGCGAGGGTCAGCAGGCCCGCGCGGCGCTGGAAGACCGACCGGCTGACGGTCAGTCCGATCACACCCTCGCGCTGCAGCGCGACCGTGCGGTGGGCGAAGGTGCCCGCCCTGGCGACCAGGTAGCGGCCGCTCAGGCCGTGCCCCAGCGTGCGGTGGGCGTCCACGGCCAGCAGGCAGACCGCGGGCAGCAGGACGGCGGCGGTGATCCCGGCAGCAGCGAGGAAGCCGGTCCGCCAGCCGCCGGTCAGCCAGATCGCGGGCGCCGCAGTGGCGGCCGCGCTCAGGAGCACCACCAGCAGGCCCCGGTTGACGCGGCGGCGCAGCGCGGCCCTGGGGTGCGGGCGCAGCTCGGCGAGGGCGGTCGGGGAGTGCTGCTCGCCGAGGACCTCGGCGGCGACCCTGAGGATCTCGGCGCGCGGCGCGGGCGGCATCAGGGCGCCCCGGGTGCGGTTCTCCTCGGCCGAGCCGAGGCCGCTGGCGACGGCGTGCAGGCGGGCGCCGCCGCCCCAGCGCAGCAGCATGGGTTCGACCACCTCGATGCCGCGCAGCCGCCGTTCCTCGATGGAGACCGAGCGGTGGAGGAACAGGCCGCGGCGGACCCGGAGGACGGCGCCGTCCTCGCGTTCCAGCCGGAATCCGGACCAGCCCTCGATGTAGAGGCCGATCGCGCCGAGGGTGCCGAGGACGGCGACGGTCAGCAGCAGCGCCGGGATGCCGAGCCACAGCGGCACCGAGGTGAAGGCGTCCGCGAGGTGCTGGACGACACCGAGTTCGAGCGGGTCGATCTGCATCTCGTGCAGGGTGCGGTAGCCGATGCCGAGGACGGCGAAGAGTCCGCCGACGCCCCAGACGGTCAGCGGTGCGTAGCGCAGCCAGGACCGGTGGAGTTCGGCGATCGGGGCGTGCTCGTCCGGCGCGGGGGCGGCGGACGGGTTGGCGAGCAGGGCGGCGCGGCGGTTGAGCAGGTCCTGGCGCAGCGCGGCGGCCTGGGCCCGGGTGACGCCGTCGAGGGAGAGTCCGGACGAGCCGCCGTGGGCGGCGGCGCCGATGTCGACCGAGGCGAGGCCGAAGAGGCGGTGCAGCGGCCGGGCGGTGATGTCGGCGCTGCGGATGCGGTCCAGCGGGATGGCGCGGTGGCTGCGGAAGAGCAGGCCGGAGCGGAGTTCGAGGCGCTGGTCGGTGATCCGGTAGCCGGTGGTGAGGAAGCGCATCAGGTTGATGCCCGCCACGATCGCGAAGGCGACGGCGAAGGAGCCGACGGTGAGCAGCGCCTGCAGGTTGACCTTGCCGCCGGTGCCGATCAGGGTGCCCGCGCCGGTGGCCACCGGGGCGAGCAGCCAGCTGAGGTGGACCGGTATCAGGCGCGGGCTGAGCCGCTGCCAGCCGTCCGCTCCGGTGCCGCCCGCCGCTGCGGTGTCCCCGGCCGTCCCGGCGCTCACGTCGCGTCCCCGGGGGTGGCCTGGGTGGCCCGGGTGAGGTGCTCCACCACGTCGAGGGCCTGGCGGTGGTCGATCCCGCGGATCTTGAGGTCTCCGGCGGCGGAGGCCGTGGTGACCTTGATCCCGGAGAGCCCGAACAGCTGCTCCAGCGGCCCGCGGACGGTGTCCACGGTCTGGATCCGGGAGAGCGGGGCGACCCGCCACTTCTGCCAGAGCCAGCCGGTGGCGGTGTAGACCGCCTGGTCGGTGGTCTCCCAGCGGTGGACCCGGTAGCGCCACAGCGGCATGACCGCCATGTACGCGATCCCGGGCAGCGCGACGGCGAGCAGGATCCAGCCGAAGACGAAACGCGCGGGCGGAATGAGCAGGTACAGGGTGCCCACAACAAGCATGGTGGGCACGGGAATCAGCGAGGACTGGACGGTCCACCAGGCGATGGCCCGGCGCTCGACCCGGTGCCGGGGCGGTCGAAGTCGAAGAGTTTCACTATGACGCACGCTCAGATCCTAACCAGGCGCTATCGGGCGGAGATTCGGAGCCGACGGCGGCGGTTCATGACGACCACCGTCCGCGCCAGCACCGTTGCAAGAGCCATCAGTACCAGCGAATTGGAGAAGACCTCGGGGCCGCTGATCCGGTACTTGACGGCGAACTCGATGATCCGGGCGGTGTACCAGTGCTCGATTCCGTAGACGAAGAGCACCCGGGCCGCCGACATCACGATCCAGAACAGTGCATACAGTATTCCGGCCCTGGTGTACACCTGACCGTTCGAATCCAGGTGCGCGGGCAGCATGGCACCGGCGGTCAGTCCGAGGATGATGCCCGTCCCGACGCCGACGAGTTGCAGCGACAGGTCGTTGCCGCCGAGTTTCGGCGAGTGGAAGAAGAGCGCCATGACGATCGCCACCGCGATCAGCGGCCGGATCAGCCGCATCGCGGTGACGCGTCGCCGGCCGAGGTCGCTGGCGAGAATGACCACCAGGACCGTTCCGCTGACCACCAGTGTGATCGAGAATCCGCTCATCGCGTGTGTACTCCAGAGGACTTGTCGGCCGGTTGCCTTCACTGCTGTCTTCCAGGCTAGGAACGGAGCGGGGCGCCGGGAACGACCGGAGAGTGGAACCGGCTGTCCACCGATCGACGTACGGCACCGCACCGGACGGTGTCCCGGAGGGTGTCCCGGACGGGGCGGTGCACCGGACGGTGTCCCGGAGGGTGTCCCGGACGGGGCGGTGCACCGGGCGGGGCAGCCGTGGTAGGACTGGTGGACGTGCCCCCTCGAACCGCCCCTGACCTGCCCTCGGCCGAAGAGAAGGCCCCGGAAGCGAACGACAGTCTGGACCCGGTGGTCCGCTGGTTCGGGCTCTGGGACGCCTACTTCGGCCTGTCCTACCTGGTCACCACCGGGCTGCTGCTCACCTCCCAGAGCCCGCCGGGCCGGCTGGCCGGGGCGATCGCCGCGCTGACCCTGATCGTCTGCTGGTACGCGGGGTTCGGCCGGGCGCTGATGCTCGGCCGGATGAAGGCCGGGCGCAGCCGGTGGTTCGCGCTCGGCCTGATCGCGCTGTTCGGCCTCGCCACCGCGCTCGATCTGCGCAGCTCCTTCGCGCTGTTCGCGCTCTGTCCGATGCTGCTGATGAGCCTGCCCTCGGCGCTCGGCATCGTGGTGGTGCTGCTGGCCAACCTCGTTCCGCTGATCCTGGTCTGGGTCACCAGCGGCGAGCTGGGATCGGCCGTCCTCGGCATCCTGCCGACCACGCTGCTCGGTATCGCGCTCGCGGTGCTGCTCGGTCTGTGGATCACCAGGGTGGTCGAGCAGAGCCGGGACCGGGCCCAGCTGATCGAGGAGTTGGAGCTGAGCCGCGAACAGGTGGCCCACCTCTCCCGCCAGGCCGGGATCGCAGCCGAGCGGGAGCGGCTCGCCCGGGAGATCCACGACACCCTGGCGCAGGGGCTGACCAGCATCATCGCCCTGATCCAGGCCGCCGACTCGGAACTGGAGCAGGCGCCCGAACTGGCCCGCAGGCACCTGGATCTGGCCGCCCGCTCCGCCACCGACAACCTGGCCGAGACCCGCGGATTCGTCGCCGCCCTGACCCCGGTCGCGCTGCGCGGCAACTCCCTCGGTGAGGCCGTCCGGCGCCAGGGCGAGGCACTCGCCGCCGAGACCGGGCTGACGGTCGACCACCGGGTCAGCGGCACGGAGTTCCCGTTGCCGACCGCGGTGAGCGTGGTGCTGCTGCGCACCGCGCAGGAGGCACTGGCCAACGTCCGCAAGCACGCCTGCGCCCAACGGGTCGTGGTGCGCACCGAGTTCACCGACATCTCGGTCCGCCTGCTGGTCGAGGACGACGGCCGCGGCTTCGACCCGGAGCAGGACGACGACCACGGGTACGGGCTGCGCGGGATGCGGGCCCGGGTGGCCGAGATCGGCGGCGCGGTGGAACTGTCCAGCGCCCCCGGCCGCGGGACCACCGTCGACGTCCTGGTGCCGCTCGACTGAACCCGGCCCGGAGGACGGGGACGTCCACCCGCGGGGCGGGCCACGGACCGGTACCGTCGGGCGGGCCGGCCGGGGGCCGCAGGGACCGGGGGCGGCGGGGCGGAGCTCACCTGGCCGGCGCCGGGTCGCGCCCCGGCGCACCGGATGCCCGCCGCCTGCGGAAGGATGCAGCCCGAGAGCGCTCAGACCCTTGGAGGCACCCGATGACCCCACCGATCACCGTCCTGATCGCCGACGACCACCCCGTGGTGCGGGAGGGGCTGTCGGCGATGCTGGAGTCCGCGCCCGGGATCTCGGTGGTGGGCACGGCCGGGGGCGGCGAGGAGGCGGTGGTGCTGGCCGCCTCGCTCGACCCCGACGTGGTGCTGATGGACCTTCGGATGGGCGCGATGGACGGCGTCACCGCGACCGCCCGGATCCTGGCGCACTCGCGCCGCCCCAAGGTCGTGGTGGTCACCACCTACGAGAGCGACGCGGACATCCTGCGCGCGGTCGAGGCCGGTGCGGCCGGCTACCTGCTCAAGGGCAGTTCACGGGTGGACCTGATCGACGCGGTCCGGGCCGCCGCCCGGGGTGAGACCGTGCTCTCCCCCGCTGTCGCGGGCAGGCTGTTCCGGGCCAGGGCACATGAACCGCAGCCGCTGTCGGGGCGGGAGCGCGAGGTGCTGCTGCTGGTCGGGCGCGGACTGACCAACGCCGACATCGGCCGGGAGCTCCACATCGGCGAGGCGACCGTCAAGACCCATCTGCTGCGGGTCTTCAGGAAGCTCGACGTGTCCGACCGGACGGCGGCGGTGCTCGCCGCGATGGAGCGTGGACTGCTGGACTGAGCGGTGGCCGGTCAGCCCTCGGCGAGGGCCAGTTCGGTCATCTTCCGCTTGTCGGGCTTGCCGTTGCGGTTGAGCGGGAACTGCTCCACGACGACCACCCGGTTGGGCTGCTCGTAGAGGGGCAGCAGCTCGGCGAGGTGGTGGCGCCAGTGGGCCGCGTCGCGCAGCTGCTCGTCCTCGACGAAGAACACCAGGCTGCTGCCCCGGCGTTCGTCGGGCAGCGGGACGATCCGGGTGGCGCAGCCGCCGGCGGCGGCCTTCCGTTCGACGATCTCCGGATAGAGGGTGTAGCCGTTGCGGTGGACCGCGAACTTGCGGCCGAGGACGAAGAGGTTGCCCGCCCCGTCGAGGTGGCCGAGGTCGCCGGTGCGGAAGACCTGCTGGTCGACGGGGTCGATCCCGCCGTCCTGGGTGAGGTAGCCGACCATCACGTCCGGGGTCTCGATCAGCAGCTCACCGACCTCCCCGGCCGGCACCTCGCGGTCCTCGTCGTCCACCACCCTGATCCGCAGGCCGTCCATCACCTGGCCGCAGGAGACCGGGTTGTCACTGGTCGCGAAGGCCACGTTGCCGGCCTCCGTGCTGCCGTAGCTGTCCAGCAGCGGCAGGCCGAAGCGCTCGACGTAGCGGTCCACCAGCGCCTGGTCCAGCGGCGCGGCGCCGCTGCAGAACATCCGGACCCCGTCGAGCGCACCGGCCAACTGGGGCCGCTGCTTGATGATGGTGAGCATGCTGCGGTAGGTCGCCGGAGTGGCGTCGACGACGGTCGCACCGAAGTGCCCGGCCATCCGCAGGGCCCGGTCGGCTCGCCGGTAGGGGGCGACCACCAGCGAGCCCTGGACGATCCAGGCGATCAGCACCATCGAGAGACCGTACTGGTGGGAGAAGGGCAGCAGCGGCAGCAGGACGTCGTCCGCGCGGTGGCCCATGTGCCGCGCGTTGCGCTCCAGGTTCGTCAGGAACCGGCCGCCGTTCTTGACGATGCCCTTCGGTTCGCCGGTGGATCCGGAGGACCACATGATCAGCGCGTCGTCGAGGTCGCGCCAGGCGTCGAAGCAGAGCCGGCGGTCGGTCACCTCCAGGTCGGGGGCGGCCGCGAGGAGCTCATAGAGGTAGACCGGGTCGGCGTCGGCGGGCACCGGGGCGTCGTCGTCCACCAGGACCAGCTTGGTCCCGGCCCGCCGGATGATGGACCCGGTGGTCTCCTGCTTCTCCTGCTGGTCCACCAGGACGACGGAGGCGCCCAGGTGCATCAGGGCGAAGAGGACCGAGACGTAGCTGATCGAGTTCCCGGCCTTGAACAGCACCCGGTGACCGAGTCCGACGCCCCGCTCCCGCAGGACCTGCGCTATCCGCAGGGTGTCCTGCTCGAACTCGGCGAGGGTCACGACCGAAGTCTCCGCAAGGATCTTTGCCGCCATCGGCTTCTCTTCCTGTCCGTGCCCGGCGGCCGACGCCGACAGTCGCGGTCGCGGCATTCGACGAGCAGATCTCAACTGCTGTTGGTTTCCAGTACTGCCGGCACTCCGGGGCGCACGTCAGGAGTGCGGCACGGTGATCGCCGTGACCACCAGGCCGTCCTCGGCCAGCCAGCGGCCCTCGAAGCCCGGCAGCCGCCGGCCCGCGACCAGCGGTCCCGGCACCAGCAGCCGGGCGGCGAAGGTGCCGTCGGGCTCGAAGGTGAGGGTCGCCTCCGAGAAGTCGAGCATCAGCCCGGTCAGCGGGAACCACGCCTTGTAGACGCTCTCCTTGGCGCTGAAGAGCAGCCGGTCCGCGCAGAGCCCCAGGCGGGCTCCGGCGAGGGCCGCCAGCCGGGGCAGCTCCTCGGGGCGGGCGACCGCCTCCAGCACCCCGTCGGGCAGCGGCTGGTTGGGCTCGGCGTCGATGCCGACGGTGAGCAGCTCGGCGGCCGGGGCGAGCGCGGCGGCGCGGTAGCCCGGGCAGTGGGTCATGCTGCCCACCACCCGGTCGGGCCAGCGCGGTGCGCCCCGCTCGCCCGGCAGCAGCGGGACGGCCCGGTGCCCGAGCGCCGCCAGGGCCCGCCTGGCGCAGGCCCGGACCGCGCGGAACTCGCCCTGCCGGCGCGGCACCGACTGCCGGATGTGCGCCGCCTCCTCGGGGAAGAGATCGATCGGCTCGTCCTCGGCCGTGGTCTCGGCGGAGGCGACCACCGCGGGAAGGATCCGTTCGATCACCGTGCCACCTCCGGGAGTATCTGCCGCAGGCCGGCCGGGGCTTCGTCGCCCCGGCGGCGCCACTCGCGCGGGTAGCCCACCGAGACCTCCTCGAAGCGGACGCCGTCGTAGTGGGTGACGCGGGGGATGTGCAGGTGTCCGTAGACGACGGCCGCGGTGTCGAAGCGGGTGTGCCAGTCGGCGGTGGCCGTGGTGCCGCACCACTGCGCGAACTCCGGGTAGTACAGGACGTCGGTGGGCTGCCTGACCAGCGGGTAGTGGTTGACCAGCACCGTCGGCACGCTGCGGTCGCAGGCCGCCAGGCGCTCCTCGGTCTCGGCCACCCGGGCCCGGCACCAGGCCTCGCGGCTCGGGTAGGGGTCGGGGTGCAGCAGGTACTCGTCGGCGCAGACCACGCCGGTCTCGTGCGCGCGGGCCAGCGCCTGCTCCTTGGTGGCCGCGCCGGCGGGCCGGAAGCTGTAGTCGTACCCGACGAAGAGCGGCGCGATCCGCACCGGGCCGTCGGCACCGGGCCAGATCGGGTACGGGTCCTCGGGGGTGTGCACGCCCAGGCCGCGGCAGAGCTCCACCAGGTGCCGGTAGCGGGCCACGCCGCGCAGCTGCACCGGGTCGGTGGGGTGGGTCCACAGCTCGTGGTTGCCGGGCGCCCAGACCACGGCGGCGAAGCGTTCGGTGAGCAGGCGCAGCGTCCACTCGATGTCCGCCACCAGCTCGCCGATGTCACCGGCGACGATCAGCCAGTCGTCCGGGGTGCGGGGGTGCAGCCCGCGGACGATCTCGCGGTTCTCCTGGTAGCTGATGTGCAGGTCACTGGTGGCGAACAGGGTGCTGCCCGGTCCGCGGGAGTTGGTCGACAAGGGGTGTGCCTTCCGATCGCTGGTGGTCAACTGACGGGCCGTAGGGCCGATTCCGGTGCGATCGTAGTAGTGGCGAAGTTGTCGACGGTGCACCTGAGCCGGCGCAGCAGACGGTCCCGGCCGACCACGCTGATCCGCTCGACGCCCTGGGCCACCAGGGTGTCGACGATCCCGGGCCAGCGCATCGGCCGGACGTACCCGCCGAGGATCCACTCGCGGGCCTGCCCGGCGGTACGGACCAGTGAGCCGTCCTGGTCGGAGACGATCGGGATCCGGGGGTCGCTCAACTCGTAGCCGGGCAGGATCTCCTGCTCGATCCGGTCGCGCAGCGGGCCGAAGAGGCTCGCGTGGGCGGGCGGGCGCATGGTGTAGAGGGAGTAGCCGCCGACCGCGCCGATCCGCTCCTTGAATCCGGCCAGCGCCCGTTCGTGCAGCGAGACCATGTACAGGTCGTGGTCCAGGTACGAGGAGATCTCGAACCACTCGTCGGCGTCGGTGAGTTCGGCGAGCAGCTGGTCGAGGGTCTCGCGCGGGACCTTCACGAAGGAGTGGGTGACGATGTCGCTGTGCCGTCCGGCGAAGTAGTCGCGCTCGCAGCGGGCGGTCTCGGCGACCAGCCGGACGGCCGCGTCGAAGGGGAGCACGCCCGCGTGGGCGGCGGCGGCCATCTTGCCGAAGCTGACGCCCGCACAGTAACCGGCGGGCTCGGGAGAGGACTTGCCGCTCCACTCGACCAGCGCGAGGGAGGTCACGAAGGAGGCCACCTGGGCGACCTCGTCGTAGTCGTCCTCGGCCCCGCGCAGGGCGTCGAAGACGCTGTAGCCGAGCACCTCGTCGGCGACGGCGAAGCGGGCCCTGGCCTCCGCGTTCACGATCATGAATCTGCCGAAGTCGGCGAACCGTGAAGGGCCCATGGCGGGGAAGACGGTCGCGCTGCTCCGCGGCTCACCGGTCGTCATCTCAGCCCGTTCTCTCGGTGGTCGGCGTCGCCTTCGAGCCTAGCCATCCACGCGCCGCCCGCTACCCCTGTCCGCGCCCCTACGCCCCCTAAGCGGCGGGCCGGGCGGGCCGCACCGTGGGGATCGGGTGCGAAGGCGCGGGGTCGGCCGGGCAGTTCGCCGCCCTGCCGGCACGTGGGGCGTGCGAGCGGCCGGACAGGCCACCAGGACCATGCCACTGGCCAGCGCAAATGCGCTGCGCTAGGGGGAAGTTAGGGGTTGTCCGGGCCGGTGCCGCACCATAGCTTCGGCCCGGAAACGGCCACGTTGAACGGTTCCACCGCTACCGAGGGACTACTCGCGATGAGGATTGCTTGCTGGCAGGCCGCGTGCGGCTCTCCCGACGTCCCGCAGTTGCTGGCGCGGCTGCGGGACGTCGCCGGGCGGGCGGCGGCGGCGGGAGCGGAGCTGCTCGTCGCCCCCGAGATGACCCTGGGCGGCTATCCGCTGCGCCCGGGGACGCTGGCCGAGGTGTCCGAGCCCGTCGACGGGCCGCACTGCGCGGCGGTCTCGGAGATCGCCCGTGAGCAGGGCATCGCCATCGTGCACGGCTGGCCCGAGGACACCGGTTCCGCGGTCTTCAACGCGGCCCGGCTGGTCTCGGCCGAGGGTTCCACCCTGGCCGCGTACCGCAAGGCGCATCTCTTCGGCGAGGTGGACAGCTCCCGTTTCGCCCCCGGCGACCACGGCGTGGTGCAGGCGCGGCTCGGCTCCCTGACGGTCGGTCTGCTCGTCTGCTACGACGTCGAGTTCCCGGAAGCGGTGCGCGCGCACGCGCTGGCCGGCACCGAACTACTGGTGGTGCCGACCGCGTTGATGCGGCCCTGGGAGTTCGTCGCACAGACGATCGTCCCCGCCCGCGCGTTCGAGAGCCAGCTCTACGTCGCCTACACCAACTGGATCGGCGAGCGGCTCAGCCTGGACTTCTGCGGTCTGACCACGGTGGCCGCCCCGAACGGCACCCGGCTGACGCTGGCGGAGCCGGTCGAGGGCCTGCTGCTGGCGGAGGTCGACCCGGCCGTGGTGGCCAGGGCGCGCGCCGACACCCCCTATCTCCTCGACCGGCGCCCCGAGCTCTACGAGGGCCTGCCCGCCCGTCTGGGCTGAGGCTCTCGCGGACCGGGCCCCGAAAGGTGTCCCAGATGTCCCTCAGTGCCCAGGAGCGCCCGGCGATGCGTGCCGCAACCGCTCCGCTGACCATGTTCGGCCCCGACTTCCCCTTCCCGTACGACGACTGGCTGCGCCATCCGGCCGGGCTCGGCGCGGTGCCCCCGGAGCGCCACGGCACCGAGGTGGCGGTGGTCGGCGGCGGGATCGCGGGCCTGGTCGCGGCGTACGAGCTGATGCGGCTGGGTCTGCGTCCGGTGCTGTACGAGGCCGGGGAGCTGGGCGGCCGGATGCGCGCGGTGCCGTTCGAGGCCGACCCCGGCTACGTGGCCGAGATGGGGGCGATGCGCTTCCCGGTCTCGGCCACCTCGCTCTTCCACTACCTGGACCTGCTCGGGCTGCAGACCCGCCCGTTCCCCAACCCGCTCTCCCCGCACACGTCGAGCACCCTGGTGCACCTGGGCGGCGAGCGGCACCTGGCCAGGACCGTCGAGGACCTGCCGACGGTGTACCAGGAGGTGTCCGCCGCCTGGGAGAAGACCCTGCGGGAGGAGGCCGAGCTGGCGGTGATGGAGGACGCGGTCCGCCGCCGGGACGTCCCGCTGCTGAAAGCGGTGTGGAACCGGATGGTGCGCACCCTGGACGACCAGTCCTTCCACGGCTTCCTCGCCAACTCGCCGTTCTTCCGGTCCTTCCGGCACCGGGAGGTCTTCGGTCAGGTCGGCTTCGGCACGGGCGGCTGGGACACCGACTTCCCCAACTCCGTGCTGGAGGTGCTGCGGGTGGTGTTCACCGGCGCCGACCAGGAGCAGGTGAGCATCGTCGGCGGCACCGGCCGGCTGGTCGAGGGGCTGTGGACGCTGCCCGCCGGGCCCGCGGCGCACTGGCCCGCCGACACCTCGCTCGCCGCCCTGCACGACGGCCGGCCGCAGCCCGCCGTGACGGCGCTGCGGCGGGTGGCCGACGGGGTGGCGGTCCAGGACGCGCACGGCGCGCTCCGGACGTACCCGGCCGTGGTGTTCACGCCGCACGTGTGGACGCTGCTGAACCGGATCGACTGCGACCCGGCGCTGCTCTCCGTGCCGCAGTGGACGGCGGTCGAACGGACCCACTACATGGGTGCCTCCAAGCTGTTCGTCCTCACCGACCGCCCGTTCTGGCTGGACCGCGACCCGCGCACCGGCGAGGACCTGATGAGCATGACCCTCACGGACCGGATGCCGCGCGGGGTCTACCTCTTCGACGACGGGCCCGAGCGGCCCGGGGTGATCTGCCTCTCCTACACCTGGAACGACGACTCGCTGAAGGTCGCCACCCTGAGCGACGAGGAGCGGCTGGAGCGGCTGCTCGCGGAGCTGCACAGGATCTACCCCGAAGTCGATCTCCGAAAGCACATCTGCGGGCCGCCGGTCTCGGTAACATGGGAGACGGAGCCTCTGTTCATGGGTGCTTTCAAAGCGAACCTTCCCGGTCAGTACCGTTACCAGCGGCGGCTCTTCACGCAGTTCGTGCAGGACGGCTCTCCGGTGGAGCAGCGCGGCCTGTTCCTGGCCGGTGACGACGTGTCATGGACGGCGGGGTTCGCCGAGGGGGCGGTCACGACGGCGCTCAACGCGGTCTGGGGTGTGGTCGACAGCCTGGGCGGTGCGAGCCATCCGTCCAATCCCGGTCCCGGGGACGTCTTCGAGGAGATCGCCCCGCTCCTCCTGCCGGAGGAGTGAGCGCTCCCTGCGGGGGTAGGGGTGTGTGATCGGGCGGGGCAACCGGGGGAAGTGTTTCGATGGTGGGCGGGGAAGGGCCGGGCTGGGCACAGTCGGGCGGGGCACCTATGGGCTGGGCATGACACAGTTGATCAACGCGTCGGAGCACACGTGGGTCGAACTCCTCACGGGTCTGGACGAGGCGGAGTTCGAGGACCTGCTGGAGACGCTGCGCATGCGCGCCCGGGCCGACGGACCTCGCGCCGGACGGCGCTGGACGCTCTCCCTGGAGGACCGGGTCCTGCTGGTCTCGGCCTACTGGCGGACCCAGCTGACCATGCGTGAGGTCGCCACCCTGTTCGGCATCTCGAAGTCGGCCGCCGACCGGATCGTCGGCCACCTCGGCCCCCACCTCGAACTCTCCCCGCTGCGCCGTCGGCGCTGCCGGCTCTCGCTCAGGTGCGAGGCGGGGAGCGGCGACAGCGGCGCAGCAGACGACAGGTGCGACGACGGCTGCGACGAGGACGACTCCCCGATGGTCCCGGCCCAACGCCGCTGACCGCGCCCCACGGCCGGTCCGCCACAGCGATTTCGCTGTGGCGGACCGGCCGTTCGCGTATGCGCGGCGATAATTACGGGACAGTCGGATTCCGTCTATGAGATTGCCGAATCCCGCAGGTTTGACGGAGCGATGAACGAATTCTTACCGATCGGTCATCGCCGCGCCCCGCAGGTTAACTTCAAGTGCTGCATTCCGCACCGCTCGAGCACGGGAAAATTGTCCGTTTTGAGGTGGATTGCCGGGCCAAATCCGGCCCCCAGGACCCCCTACCGGCACCCCTACTGCACCTAGGCCCTTCAATTATTGATCGGATCCTGACGGCGCTCATCGTTCCTCGGGCCACGATGGTGTTATGTTCAGACCAGTTGTCCCGCAACTCGATCGTCGGCCCTCCACCGAGGACGGCCACGCCGACTGAGTGCACGGGCGTGAATTCGCCCGGACAAGTACATGGTTGAACTTCGGATAATCCTGACCGTCCATCCGCGTTCGACCGCCATGGCGGCTGCCGGCTCATCGGGGGGAACTGACGTGCCATCAACTCTTCGTTCCAGACGGCGAACTGCTCCTACTGCTTGACGCCCGGGGCTGGCCGCCCGCGATCGGCCGACCCGGCGGCAGAGCGGCATCCTCTCACCTCAGAACAGACCCCGGCCCACGGCGCACGTCCTCCCTCATCGGACACCCCTGGGCGGGATTCGGGACCTGAAGCAAGGAGTCCACTACATGACGGCCCGATCCGGCCTCATCGAACGCATCGAGGAATTGCGGCTCCTGACCCGGCTCACCGCCGACCCACTCCAGGGCACCGGCTCGATCGGCCTGGTCGTCGGTCCGGTGGCCAGCGGGAAATCCGGGCTGCTGAACGCCCTGTGCGAGGAGGCGAACCGCTCCGGCGTCACCACGCTGCGGGCCGTCGGGGCACAGGCCGAGTGCCGTACACCGCTGAGCATCGTCGGACAGCTGCTCCGACAGGCCACGCTCACCGCCGAGCGCCGGGAGCAGGTGCGGCACCTGCTCCTCATCTGCGAGAGAACCGCGGCCGAGCACACCGCACCCGCCGGTCCGGAGCCGGAACCGTGGCAGCTCCCCACCGACCTGGTCCAGGAGCTGTGCGCGGTGCTCTTCGAGCTCTCCACCGCCCGCCCGCTGCTGATCTGCGTGGACGACGTCCACCACGCCGACCCGCTGTCGCTCCAGTGGCTGCTCTTCCTGATCCGCCGGCTCGGCACCGCACGCATCGCCGTGGTCCTCACCGAACGCACCTCCGCGCAGCACCCCAACCCCGCCTTCCACGCCGAGCTGCTGCGCCAGCCGAACTGCCTGCGCATCCTGCTCGGCCCGCTCAGCCGCCAGGGCGTGCTGCAGCTCCTGGAGTCCCGGCTCGACGTCGAGCGCGCCGCCCAACTGTCCTCCCACTTCGACGCCCTGACGGGCGGGAACCCGCTGCTGATACACGCACTCCTGGAAGACCTGCGGACCTGCACCCGGCTGCCGTCCGAACAGCGCCCGTCCATGCTGGGCGCCGGGTACGCGTTCTCCCAGGCCGTCGTCAGCTGCCTGCACCGCAGCGAACCCTCCGCCCTCGCCGTGGCCCGCGGCATCGCCGTCTTCGGTGACAGCTGCTCCACCCACCTGCTCGGGCAGCTGCTCGACCTCTCCCCCGCCTCGGTGGAGTGCGTCATCCGCGGCCTGGAGTCGGCCGGTCTGCTGGAGCAGGGCCGGTTCCGGCACCCCGCCGTCCGCACCGCCGTCCTGCACGACGCCGAGGCGGCCGGCCTCAGCCGGCTCCAGCACCGCGCCGCCCACCTCCTCTACGCCCAGGGCGCGCCCGAACGGGCCATCGCCGAGCGGCTGCTGTCGTCCAACGAACCGGGCGAGGGCTGGAGCACCAGGGTCCTGTGCGACGTCGCCCGCCAGGCGCTCTACGACGGGGACGCCGACCTGGCCAGGCGCTGCGTCGAGCACGCCCACCGGATCTGCACCGACCACCGGCAGCGCGGCGAGGTGCTCACCCTGCTGGCCGGCGTCGAGTGGCAGCTCCAGGCCGGCAACGCCACCAGGCACCTGCCCCAGCTCACCGCCGCGCTGCGGGCCGGCGACCTCGGCGACCGGCACTCCGTCGTGGTCGTCAAGTACCTGCTGCGGCACGGGCGGATCACCGAGGCGGCAGCCGTGCTCGACCACCTGCTGGCCCAGGGACGCCCGGCCGAGGGCCGGACCACCGCCGAACTGCAGACCGTCAAACTGCTGCTCTCCAGCTCCTACCCCGGTGCGCTGGCCGAACTGCCGCCGTTCGGGCCGTGCAGCGTCAACGAGGACCGCGCCCCCGCCGCGGTCCGCGCCGACCCGCAGCTGCAGGCCGCCGCCGTCCTCGACGAGGTGCTGAGCGGCTGCGCCGGCGAGAACACCTTCCTCGGCGCGGAGCAGGTCCTGCGCAGCATCCGGCTGAGCTACCGCTCCTGGGAGCAGGCCGAGTTCGCCCTGCTCGCGCTCGTCTACGGCGACCAGCTGGACCGCGCGGCCGTCTGCTGCGACCAGCTGCTGGGCAGGATCGGCCGCGCCGCCGAGGGCTGGCGGCCGCCGCTGCTGGCGCTGCGCAGCCTGATCGCGTTCCGGCAGGGCCGGCTCGCCGAGGCGGAACGTTTCGCCAAGATCGCCCTCGACCAGATGCCGTGGCAGGGGTGGGGAGTGACGATCGGTCTGCCGACCGCCGTCCTGCTGATGGCCCAGACCGCGATGGGCAAGTACGAGGACGCGGCGGAACTGCTGAGCCGCCCGGTGCCGCAGGCCATCTACAAGACCCGCTACGGCCTGCACTACCTGCACGCCCGGGGCGAGTACCGGCTGGCCACCAACAACCCGCACGCAGCCCTCGACGACTTCCTGATCTGCGGCGAGATGATGCAGGAGTGGGGCATCGACCTGCCGGCCGTGGTGCCGTGGCGGGCCGCCGCCGCCCGGGTCCACCTGAGCACGGACAACCACCAGCAGGCCAAGGTCCTGATCGACGAGCAGTCCAAGCGGCTCCGGCCCGGCCCCTCCCGTTCCCGTGGCATCACCCTCCGACTGGGTGCCGCCGTCGCCGAGCTCCGCTACCGTCCCTCCCTGCTGCGCCAGGCCGTGGACGAGCTCCAGCGCTGCGACTCACCGGTCGAGCTGGCCCTGGCCCTCGCCGACCTGGGCTACGCCTACCAGAACCTGGGCGACCACAAGCGCTCCCGGGTCATGATGAACCGGGCCTGGCAGCTGGCCAAGGAGCACTCCGCCGAGCCCATCCTGCGCGGACTGTCCAGCATGTTCTGCGACGTCCGCGAGGAGAGCCCGCAGACGGCGGCCGCGCCCCTCGCCGGCGACCTGAGCGACGCCGAACGGCGGGTCGCCTCGCTGGCGGCACTCGGCCACACCAACCGGGAGATCGCCCGGGAGCTGTTCATCACCGTCAGCACGGTGGAACAGCACCTGACCCGGGTCTACCGCAAGCTCAAGGTCACCCGGCGCAGCGACCTGCCCGGCGAGCTCTGCCTGGTCTCGACCGGCAACAGCTCCTCCTGCGCCTGACGATCCGCTTCGGTCCGGATCCCCGCTCGCCGCTCACCGTTTCCCGCCTGCCGCTTTCCCACCGTCCGACCGCCGCTGGTGTCCGACCGGCGGGACGGACCCCCGGGGCGCGGGGAACCGGACGACGGGCCCTGCACCTTCGCAGGGGCCTGTCGCCCGGTTCCCCGCGCCCTCCGGTCGTCGTCCACCCGCCCCGGGCGGTCAGCCGGCGGTGACCCCGAGGCGGTCGGTGATCTCGGCGAGCACGGCCTTCTGCTCCGTCGCGAGGTAGAAGTGGCCGCCGGGGAAGACCCGCAGCGAGAACTCGCCGGTGGTCTCCTCCGACCAGGCCTTGGCCTCCTCGACGGTGGACTTGGGGTCGTCGTCACCGATCAGCGCCACGATCGGGCTGCTCAGCGGCCCGCCCTCCGGACGCCGGTAGGTCTCGATGGCCCGGTAGTCGTTGCGGATCGCGGGCAGGATCATCCGCAGGATCTCCTCGTCACCGAGCAGCGCCGTGTTGGTGCCGCTGAGCCCCTTGAGCTCGGACACCAGGCCGTCGTCGTTGCGCAGGTGGACGGTCTCCTCCCGGTGCGTGCCCGGTCCGCGCCGCCCCGAGGCGAAGAGGACGGCGGGCGGACGCCCGTCCGCCTCCAGCCGCCGGGCCAGCTCGAAGCCGAGGATCGCACCCATGCTGTGGCCGAATATGCCCAGCGGCCGGTCGTCCAGCGTGCGGATCATCCGGTGGACCTGGTCCGCCAGTTCGGCGACCGTGCCGATGCTCGGCTCGTTCCGGCGGTCCTGACGTCCCGGGTACTGGACGGCGAGAACCTCGATCCGGGGCGACAGGGCCGCCGAGACCGGGAAGTAGAAGCTCGCCGAGCCGCCGGCGTGCGGCAGGCAGAGCAGGCGCACCTTGCTGTCGGGGGCCTGGTGGAAGCGGCGTATCCAGCGGTCGTACTCGGTGCTGGTGGGCGTGGTCATCGATCCCTCGTCTCTCTCGTCATCTGACAGCCTGTCAAGTGTGTTCCGGTGAAGGTCCACCGGGGCTGCCCCGGCCCGCCGGGGGTCGGGCCGGGACAGCGGTTCGGGAGTCGCTGTGGTGCGTCCAGCACACCTCAGCATGTTCAGCACACCTCGCGCAGCCAATTCTCGATCAGCTCGGCAGTGGCGGCGGCGTGTTCCTCCATCACGGTGAAGTGGTCGCCGCTTGCGTCCAGGACGGTGTGCTCCAGCGGCCAGGAGGCCAGTACGGCGGTCTCCGGCCCGGCCGCGCCGTCCCGCCCGGAGGCGGCCAGCACGTCCACGGCCCGGACCAGCAGCGTGGGCGCGGCGAGTTCGGCGGGCCGGCGGTCGGCGAAGAGCCGCAGGTAGCCGCCCATGGCGATGAGCCGGGTGTCGTCCATCCGGACGTACGTCCCCTCGCGTGCCAGCATCGCCCCGGTGAGGGCCGGCAGCAGGTCCTCCCCCCGGCCACCCCGGTGGCCTCCGCCGGGGTGGCCGTCCTGGTGGCCGTGACCGTCGCTCTCGAAGGAGTACGTGTCCACCAGGACCACCGCAGCCGGGTCCGAGCCCAGCTCCTCCAGCCGGACCGCCACGGCCTGGGCGAGCAGACCGCCCGTGGAGTGGCCGAGCAGGACGAAGGGGGCTCCCCCGGCCGTGCGCAGCACGCTCTGTGCGAGGGCTTCGAGGATCGCCTCCGCCGTGGCGGGCAGCGGCTCGTCGTCCCCGAAGCCCGGCAGCGGCAGCGCGCTGACCCGTCGGCCGCGGAAGGCGGCGGCGATCCGGGCGTACTGGTGCGGACCGGAGATCGCCAGCAGCGAGGGCAGGCAGACCAGGACGGGCTGCTCGGTCCCCTCGGCCAGCCGGACCGGCCGCGGTGCCAGCGCGGCCGCCTCCGCCACCCCGAAGGACGGCCGGAAGCGGGAGGCCGTGAACAGCAGTTCCATGAACTCCCGGCTCCGGCCGGTCTCTGCGGCGCTCCGCAGCAACGTGCCGATGGTGCCAAACGGCCGGGCGTCCTCGGCCGGGCCCGCCTCAGTGCCTGACGTGGCGGTGTCGGCCAGCAGCTCCCGCAGCCGGACGGCCAGCAGCCTCGGGGTGGGCTGGTCGAACAGCAGGGTGGCGGGCAGGCGCAGTCCGGTGGCCAGGGCCAGCCGGTCGCGCAGCTCGACCGAGGTGAGCGAGTCGAAGCCCAGTTCCAGGAAGCCGCGTTCGACGTCGACCGCCTCCGGGCCCGGGTGGCCGAGTGCGGCGGCGGCGTTGGTGCGGACCAGGCCGAGCAGGACGCTCTCCTGCTCGGGCGCGGTCAGCCCGGCGAGCTTCCCGGTCAGCGCGTCGGCCGACTCCTGGACCGCCGTCGCCGACCTGCGGGCCGGGACGCGCAGCAGCCCGCGCAGCAGCGCCGGCACCTCTCCGGTCGCGGCGGCGTGGGCGCGGAGCCCGGCGAGGTTCAGCCTGGCCGGGACCAGCAGCGCCCGGTCCAGCGCATCGGCGGCATCGAACAGCGCCAGGCCCTCCGCCACGGAGAGCGGCGCGACCCCGCCGCGGGCGAGCCGCTGCCGGTCGGCCTCGGCGAGCCGGCCGCCCATGCCGCCGTCCTGCTCCCATAGTCCCCAGGCCAGCGAGACGGCGGGAAGCCCGTGGGCCTGCCGGTGCGCGGCCAGCGCGTCCAGGAAGGCATTGGCCGCGGCGTAGTTGGCCTGCCCCGGTCCGCCGAACACACCGGCCACCGAGGAGAACAGCACGAAGGCGGCGAGCTGCTGGTGCTTCGTCAGCTCGTGGAGGTTCCAGGCCGCGTCCGCCTTGGGTCGCAGGACCCGGTCGACCCGCTCCTCGGTGAGCGAGGCGACGGCCCCGTCGTCGAGCAGGCCGGCGGCGTGCACCACCGCGGTGAGCGGGTGACCGGCCGGAACCGAATCGAGCAGCGCGGCCACGGCCTCCCGGTCCGCCACGTCGCAGGCGGCCAGGCGCACCTCAGCGCCCAGCTCGGCCAGTTCCCGCTCCAACTCCGCTGCGCCGTCGGCCGCTCCGCCCCGGCGGGAGACCAGCAGCAGGTGGCGCACGCCGCGCTCGGCGACCAGGTGGCGGGCCAGCAGTCGGCCCAGCGAACCCGTGGCACCGGTGACCAGCACCGTGCCGGAGGGATCCCAGTCGGCGCCGGCGGCCCCGGCCGGATCGACGTCCGGCTGCGGGGCCACCCGGGTCAGCCGAGGCGCGTGCGCCCGCCCGCTCCGGATCGCCAGTTGCGGCTCCGAGCCGGACGCCACCGCAGGCAGTGAGCGGTAGGAGTCTTCGTCCCCGTCCAGGTCGAGCAGGACGATCCGCTCCGGGTTCTCGGTCTGGGCCGAACGGACCAGGCCCCACACGGCGGCGGCCCCCAGGTCGGACACGTCCTCCCCCGCCCGGGTCGACACCGCACCCCGGGTCGCGAGATACAGCCGCGAGCCGGCGGTGGCGTCCTCCGCGAGCCAGGACTGGACCAACTCCAGTGCCCAGCGGGCCGCCTGGTGAGCGGCCTTCGCCGCGTCCCGGCCCGCGTCGGCGGCGGGCGGACAGAACGCGAGCACCTGCGCCGGCAGCGGCGCACCTGCGGCGACGGCCACGGCCAGCGCGTCCAGGTCGGGGTAGCCGACAGGACCGGCTTCCGCCCACCCGGCCGCCTCGGGCGGCACGGCACCGAGGACCGCCCAGTCGTGCGCGGCCCGCGACACCTCCGCCGGAGCGGGCAGCGTCACCCACTCCAGCCCGAACAGCGCGTCACCCGTCCCGCCGCCACTCGCACCGAGCTGCTCCGGCGAGAGCGGGCGCAGCGTGAGCGAGCGGACCGTCGCCACCGGACAACCGGCCGGGTCGGCCAGGTCCATCGCCAGCGTGTCCTCTCCCACCGCACGGATCCGCACCCGCAGCTCGGCCGCACCCGTGGCATGTAGGGTGACCCCGCTCCAGGCGAACGGCAGGCGCGCGCCGGCGGCGTCCGCCAGGAGTCCGCCGAGGCCCAGGGTGTGCAGGGCGGAGTCGAGGAGCGCCGGATGCAGTCCGAAGGCTGCGGCCTGCGCCGCGACCTCCTCGGGCAGGGCGACCTCGGCGAACAGTTCGCCGTCGCGCCGCCAGGCGGACCGCAGCCCCCGGAAGGCGGGACCGTAGCCGAAGCCGAGCGCGGCGAAGCCCTCGTACAGCCCGTCGACCTGGACCGGCTCGGCGCCCTGTGGCGGCCACTCGGTCAGATCGAGGCCCGGACCGCTCGGGGCCTGGGCGAGCACGCCGGTGGCGTGCCTGGTCCAGGGGAGATCGAGCGGAGCGTCCTCGGACCGCGAGTGCAGGGTGAAGGGGCACCGACCCGACTCGTCCGGCGCGCCCACGGCCACCTGCAGCTGGACCCCGCCGCGCTCGGGCAGGACGAGCGGTGCCTCCAGGGCCAGCTCCTCCACCAGTCCGCAGCCGACCTGGTCGCCGGCCCGGACCGCGAGCTCCACGAACGCCGTTCCCGGCAGCAGGACCGCGCCCAGCACGGCATGGTCGGCGAGCCACGGGTGGGTATCGAGGCCGAGACGGCCGGTGAAGAGCTGGCCCTCGGCATCCGCCAGCGCGAGACTGGCACCGAGCAGCGGATGGTCGGCCGACCCCAGACCGACTGCGGCGATGTCACCGTAGAAACCCGTGTAGGGCTTGGGCCAGTAGCGCTCGCGCTGGAAGGCGTACGTCGGCAGGTCGACGCGCTGCGCGCCGGTACCCGCGAAGACTGCCTGCCAGTCGAGCTTGGCACCCCGAACGTGCAGTCGTGCCAGTGCGGTGGTGAAGCTGGGTGCCTCGGAACGGTCACGACGCAGCACCGGTGCGAACACCGCTTCCTCCGTCACACACTCCTGGCCCATCGCCGAGAGCGTGCCGTCCGGGCCCAGCTCCAGGAACGTGCGGACGCCCTCACCCTCCAGTGCCCGCATCGCATCGTGGAAGCGGACGGCCTCGCGGACGTGCCGCACCCAGTACTCGGGGGTGACCAGCTCCTCGGTGACCTTGCCGGTGAGCGTCGAGACGATCGGGATCCGAGGCTCGTTGAAGGTCAGCCCCTCGGCCACCGCCAGGAACTCCGCCAGCATCGGCTCCATCAACGGCGAGTGGAACGCGTGGCTGACCGTCAGCCGCTTGGTCTTCCGACCATCAGCAGCGAGCTTCTCCGCAACCTCCAGCACCGCCCGCTCATCGCCGGAAATGACCACCGAAGACGGCCCGTTGACCGCCGCAATGCCCACCTCGGCGGTCAGCAGCGGCAGCACCTCCGCCTCGGACGCCTGCACCGCCACCATCGCACCACCGGCGGGAAGCGCCTGCATCAACCGGCCACGAGCCGCCACCAGTACGGCGGCATCCGCCAGCGAGAGCACACCCGCCACGTGCGCCGCAGCCAGCTCACCGATCGAATGGCCCGCCAGGAAGTCCGGCCGCACACCCCACGACTCCACCAGGCGGAACAGCGCCACCTCGACCGCGAACAGCGCGGGCTGGGTGTACTCGGTCCGGTCCAGCAGACCGCCCTCACCCGCGAACACCACCTCCCGCAGCGGACGCTCCAGGTGCCCGTCCAACTCGGCACACACCGCATCGAAAGCCTCGGCGAACACCGGGAACGCCTCGTACAGCTCGGCGCCCATCCCGACCCGCTGGCTCCCCTGCCCCGTGAACAGGAACGCTGTCCGGCGCCCGGGACCGGCCACACCCAGCAGCAGGTTCGCCGCCGACTCCCCGGCCGCCAGCGCCGCCAGGCCCCGGCGCAGTTCGGCCCGGTCGGTGCCCACCACGGCGGCCCGGTGCTCCAGCGTTGCGCGTGTGGTGACCAGCGACCACCCGAGGTCGGCCGCGCCGAGCTCCGGGTCGGCGTCCAGCCGGGCCAGCAGTCGCTCGGCCTGGCCGCGCAGCGCCTGCACCGAACGGCCCGACAGCACCCACGGCAGCGCCACCGGGGCTGCGGATCCGGTCGGTTCGACGGCGGCGGTCGGGTCCTCCTCGACCGGCGCCTGCTCGATGATCACGTGGGCGTTGGTTCCGCTGATGCCGAACGAGGAGACGCCCGCGCGGCGCGGCTCGCCGGTCTCCGGCCAGGCCCGAGCCTCGGTCAGCAGCTCGACCGCACCCGCCGACCAGTCCACGTCCGGGGACGGCTCGGTGACGTGCAGAGTCTGCGGCAGCACACCGTGCCGCATCGCCTGCACCATCTTGATCACCCCGCCGACACCGGCCGCAGCCTGGGTATGGGCGATGTTGGACTTCAGCGAACCCAGCAGCAGCGGCCGGTCCGCAGGGCGGTCCTGGCCGTAGGTGGCCAGCAGTGCCTGCGCCTCGATCGGATCGCCCAGCGTCGTACCGGTGCCGTGCGCCTCCACCGCGTCGACCTGACCCGCCGTCAGCCCGGCTGCGGCCAGGGCCTGCCGGATCACCCGCTGCTGGGACGGACCGTTGGGCGCGGTGAGGCCATTGCTCGCGCCGTCCTGGTTCACGGCGGAACCCCGCACGATCGCCAGCACCGGGTGGCCGTTGCGGCGGGCGTCCGACAGCCGCTCCACCAGGAGCATGCCGACGCCCTCGCCCCAGCCGGCGCCGTCGGCGTCCGCCGAGAACGCCTTGCAGCGGCCGTCGGCCGACAGACCGCGCTGGCGGCTGAACTCCACGAACGACGCCGGGGTGGCCATCACCACCACACCGCCGGCCAGGGCCTGGGTGCACTCGCCGTTGCGCAGCGCCTGCGCCGCCAGGTGCAGGGCGACCAGGGAGGACGAGCAGGCGGTGTCGATGCTGACGGCCGGACCCTCCAGGCCGAGGGTGTAGGCCACCCGGCCCGAGGCGATACTGCCGGAACTCCCGGTGCCGACGTAGCCCTCGAACGCCTCCACCGACTGCTGGAGCAGCATGCCGTAGTCGTTGTACATCACGCCGACGAAGACGCCGGTCCGACTGCCGCGCGCCGAGTTCGGGTCGATGCCGGCCCGCTCGAACGCCTCCCACGAGGTCTCCAGCAGCAGCCGCTGCTGCGGATCCATCGACATCGCCTCACGCGGCGAGATCCCGAAGAATCCCGGGTCGAACTCGCTCGCGTTGTGCAGGAACCCGCCCTCCGCCGTGTAGGAGGTGCCGGGGTGGTCCGGGTCCGGGTGGTAGAGGTTCTCGACGTCCCAGCCACGGTCGGTGGGGAACGGCGAGATGCCGTCCGTACCGGAGGCGATCATGCGCCACAGGTCCTCGGGGGAGGACACCCCGCCCGGGAACCGGCAGGCCATACCGACGATCGCGATCGGCTCGTGCTCGCCGTCCTCGACCTCCTTGAGCCGGCGACGGGTCTCGTGCAGGTCCGCCGTCACTCGCTTGAGGAAGTACCGAAGCTTTTCCTCGGCCGCCATCTCAGCCGGCATGTCAGGTCACCTCTCGGGAAGTTGCAGAAGAATCGGGTGATCGGGCGATCAGCCAAGTCGGACCGGGTTCAGGAGATGCCGAATTCCTTGCCGATGAAGTCGAAGAGGTCGTCGTCGGTGGCCTCTTCGAGTTCTTCGGCGACAGCGGCGTTCTCGGCCGGGGCCTGCTGGTCGTTCCACCTCGCGAGCAGGGACTGCAGGCGGTTGGCGACCCGGAGGTGCCCCTCGTCGTCGGGTGCGGTGTCCGCCAGGGCGGCCTCCAGCCGGTCCAGTTCGGCCAGCAGCGGAACCACCGCGTCGGCCGGGTCGGGCACGGTCTCCGCGTGCAGGAGGGCTGCCAGGGCCGCCGGGGACGGGTAGTCGAACACCAGGGTCGCCGGCAGTCGCAGGCCGGTGGCCGCGTTGAGACGGTTGCGCAGCTCCACGGCGGTGAGGGAGTCGAACCCGAGGTCCTTGAACGCCCGGTCGGCCTCCACCGCGTTCGGGCCCGCATAGCCCAGGACGGCCGCCACCTCCGAGCACACCACCTCCAGCAGGACGGCCTCCCGGTCGGCCTCCGCCACCCCCAGGAGCCGCTGCGCGAGCGAGGGACCGGTCGCACCGGTGCCGGCGGCGGTCGACCTCCGCGCGGAGACCCGGACCAGGCCGCGCAGCACCGGCGGCAGCATGCCCGCCTCGGCCTGTCCGCGCAGAGCGGCCAGGTCGAGCCGGATCGGTACCAGCACGGGTTCGTCGGCGCTCAGCGAGACGTCGAACAGCCTCAGGCCGTCCTCGGCGGTCAGCGCGGCGACACCGCCGCGCGCCATCCTCCGCACGTCCGCCGTCTCCAACTCGGCAGCCATACCGCCCTCTTCGGCCCACAGGCCCCAGGCGAGGGAGGTGGCCGGGAGTCCGGCGGCACGACGCCGTGTGGCGAGGGCGTCCAGGAAACCGTTCGCGGCGGCGTAGTTGGCCTGGCCCGCGTTGCCGAAGACACCGGCGGCGGAGGAGAACAGCACGAACGCGGAGAGGTCGTGATCCTTCGTCAGCTCGTGCAGGTGCCAGGCGGCGTCGACCTTCGGCCGCAGGACGGCGTCGATCCGCTCGGGGGTGAGGGAGGAGATCACACCGTCGTCCAGCACACCGGCGGTGTGCACGACCGCCGTCAGACGGTGCCCGGACAGCAGAGCGGCGAGCGCCTCACGGTCCGCTACATCACAGGCCGCGAACACCGGCTCGGCACCCAACTCCCGCAGACTGTCCGCGAGTTCCGCCGCGCCCTCCGCCTGCTCCCCGCGACGCGAGACCAGCAGCAGCCGGCGCGCACCGTACTCCGTCACCAGGTGCCGGGCGAACAGCGCACCCAGCGTGCCCGTCGCACCGGTGAGCAGTACCGTCCCTTCGGGGTCCAGCACCGGCCGCTCGGCCCCGGCTGCCTCGACCGCCTGGACCCGCCCGAGGCGAAGCGCCAGGGCCTTGCCCGAGCGCAGGGCGAGTTGGGGCTCGCCGCTCTCGACGGCGTTCGGCAGAGCACGCAGCGAGGCAGCATCGTCGTCGAGGTCGAGCAGGACCAGGCGGCCCGGGTTCTCCGACTGCGCCGAGCGCAGCAGGCCCAGGACGGCAGCCGCAGGAAGGTCGGCCACCTCCTCGTCGGACGTGACGGCGGTCGCGTTCCGTGTAACCACCACCAGCCGCGTGGCGGCGAGCAGGTCCTCGGCCAGCCACTCCTGCACCAGCGCCAGCGCACCGTGCACGGCGCTGTGCGTGGCAGCGGCAACGTCCTGGTCAGGCCCGGACGAGACCGGCACCAGGATCGTCTCCGGCGCGGTCTCACCGGCGGCGGCAGCCGCCAGCAGCGCACCCAGGTCCTCGAACCGCTCGGCCTGCTCGAACCCGGCAAGCTCCGCCCCCAGCACCACCGCACCATCGAGCGAAGCGACGGACGGCAGCGCGACGCCCGTCCACTCCGGACGGAACAGCGACTCGTGCGCACCGCCCGCACCCGCCAACTGGTCGGCCGCGAACGGCCGCAGCACCAGCGACTCCACCGACGCGACCGGCACACCCGCACCGTCGGCCACGAGCAGCGACACCGCATCCGCACCAGCCCGCGACAACCGCACCCGCAACTCCGAGGCACCCGCCGCGAACAGCGACACCCCCGACCACGCGAACGGCAGCCGACCCTGACCGGTGTCCTCCAGCAGTCCGCCCAAGCCGACAGCGTGCAGCGTCGCGTCCAGCAGGGCCGGGTGCAGACCGAACAGGCCCGCCTCCGCCCGGTCGGCCTCCGGCAGCGCCACCTCGGCGAACACCTCATCACCCAGCCGCCACGCCGCGTGAAGCCCCTGGAACACCGGACCGTAACCGAACCCGGCCGCCGCGAACCGGTCGTACAGCTCATCGACCGGCACGGCCTCCGCACCCACCGGCGGCCACTCCACCAGATCGAACGACTCCGCAGCACCACCCTCGGCCAGCAGACCCGTCGCATGACGCGTCCACGGCTCCTCGGCCGAAGCTTCCTCGGCCCTGGAGTAGAGGCCGACGGTACGTCGACCCGACTCGTCCGGCGTGCCCACCGAGACCTGGACCTGCAGGGCGCCCTTGGCCGGCAGGACCAGCGGCGCCTCCAGGGTCAGCTCCTCGATACGACCGCAGCCGACCTGGTCGCCCGCTCGAACCGCCAGTTCCACAAAGGCGGTTCCCGGCAGCAGCACGACCTCACCCACGGCGTGGTCGGCCAGCCACGGGTGCGAGTCCAGTGACAGCCGTCCCGTGAAGAGATGGCCGTCCGCGTCCGCGAGAGCCACGGAGGCGCCCAGCAGCGGATGGTCGGCCGACCCCAGGCCGGCGGACGCGACATCGCCCACCAGGCCGGAGCGGACTCGCGGCCAGTAGGTCTCCTGCTGGAAGGCGTAGGTCGGCAGGTCGACGCGCTGCGCGCCGGTACCCGCGAACACTGCCTGCCAGTCGAGCCTGGTGCCCCGGACGTGCAACTGCGCCAGGGCGGTCGTGAAGCTCTGTGCCTCGGCGCGGTCACGGCGCAGGACCGGTGCGAACACCGCCTCCTCCGTCACGCACTCCTGGCCCATCGCCGAGAGCGTGCCGTCCGGACCCAATTCCAGGAACGTGCGGACGCCTTCACCCTCCAGCACCCGCACCGCGTCGTGGAAGCGGACCGCCTCGCGGACATGGCGGACCCAGTACTCGGGGGTGACCAGCTCGTCGGCGACCTTGCCGGTGAGGGTGGAGACGATCGGGATCCTCGGCTCCTGGAAGGTCAGACCCTCCGCGACCGTGCGGAACTCCGCCAGCATCGGCTCCATCAACGGCGAGTGGAACGCGTGGCTGACCATGAGCCGCTTGGTCTTCCGGCCATCAGCGGCCAGCTTCTCCGCAACCTCGAGAACCGCCTGCTCGTCGCCGGAAATGACCACCGACGACGGCCCGTTGACCGCCGCGACACCCACCTCGGCCGTCAGCAGCGGCAGGACCTCCGCCTCGGACGCCTGCACCGCCACCATGGCTCCGCCAGCGGGCAGCGCCTGCATCAGACGGCCGCGAGCGGCCACCAGCGCAGCAGCGTCAGCGAGCGAGAGAACCCCGGCGACGTGCGCAGCAGCCAGCTCACCGATCGAGTGACCCGCCAGGAAGTCCGGCCGCAGACCCCAGGATTCGGCGAGGCGGAACAGCGCCACCTCGACCGCGAACAGCGCGGGCTGGGTGTACTCGGTGCGGTCGAGCAGGCCGCCCTCACCCGCGAACACCGCCTCCCGCAGCGGACGCTCCAGGTGCCCGTCCAGCTCCGCACACACCGCGTCGAAAGCCCCGGCGAACACCGGGAACGCCCCGTACAGCTCGGCGCCCATCCCGACCCGCTGACTCCCCTGCCCCGTGAACAGGAACGCAGTCCGGCCGGCCGAACCCGCGACACCGGTCACCGACTGAGCCGAAGCCTCACCCCGCGCCAGCACCTCCAGCCCGGCGCGCAGCTCCGCACGTCCAGCGCCGACCAACACCGCACGGTGCTCGAACGAACCACGCGTACTCACCAGCGAGAGACCGAGGTCCAGCACACCAGCGCCGGGCTCGGCATCCACCCGGGCGAGCAGTCGACCGGCCTGGCCGCGCAGCGCCTCCGCCGTCCGGCCCGACAGCACCCAGGGCACCACCGGCGCCACCGCAGCGGGCCCGATCGGCTCCTCGGCATCGGCGACGACAGCAGCAGGCGCCTGCTCCAGGATGATGTGCGCGTTGGTACCGCTGAAGCCGAACGACGACACACCGGCCCGGCGCGGCTCGCCGGTCTCCGGCCACTCGGTCGTCTCCGCCAGGAGCGAGACCGCGCCGGCCGTCCAGTCCACGTGCGAAGACGGCTCACCGACGTGCAGGGACTGCGGCAGCACACCGTGCTGCATCGCCAGCACCATCTTGATCACACCCGCCGCACCGGCCGCCGCCTGGGTGTGCCCCAGATTGGACTTCACCGAGCCCAGCCACAGCGGCCGCTCTTCGGAGTGCTCCTGGCCGTAGGTGGCCAGCAGGGCCTGGGCCTCGATCGGGTCACCCAGCCGGGTGCCCGTACCGTGCGCCTCCACCGCGTCCACCTGTCCGGCCGACAGGCCCGCGCTGGCCAGGGCCTGCCGGATCACCCGCTGCTGGGAGGGGCCGTTGGGTGCGGTCAGGCCGTTGGACGCACCGTCCTGGTTAACGGCGGAACCGCGCACGATGCCGAGTACCGGATGCCCGTTGCGCTGCGCGTCCGAGAGCCGCTCGACCAGGATCATGCCGACGCCCTCGCCCCAGCCGGTGCCGTCCGCGTCGTCCGAGAACGCCTTGCAGCGCCCGTCCTCCGCCAGGCCGCGCTGCCGGCTGAACTCCACGAAGGTGCTCGGCGTCAGCATCACGGTGACACCGCCGGCCAGCGCCAGCGTCGACTCGCCCTGTCGCAGCGACTGGCAGGCCAGGTGCAGGGCCACCAGCGAGGACGAGCAGGCCGTGTCGATGGTCACCGCCGGACCCTCCAGACCCAGCGTGTACGACACCCGGCCCGAGGCGATGCTCCCCGAGGTGCCGGTGCCGACGTGGCCCTCGGCGCCCTCGGCCGACTGCTGGAGCAGCATGCCGTAGTCGTTGTACATCACGCCCACGAACACACCGGTCCGGCTGCCGCGCAGGGTGGCAGGGTCGATACCGGCCCGCTCGAACGCTTCCCAGGACGTTTCGAGGAGCAGCCGCTGCTGCGGGTCCATCGACATCGCCTCGCGCGGCGAGATCCCGAAGAACCCGGGGTCGAACACACCGGCGTCGTGCAGGAATCCGCCCTCCCGGGCGTACGAGGTGCCCTGGTGGTCGGGGTCCGGGTGATAGAGGTTCTCGACGTCCCAGCCACGGTTCTCGGGGAAGAAGGAGACCGCGTCCCGTCCGCCCGCGACCAGGCCCCACAGGTCCTCGGGCGAGGACACCCCGCCCGGGAAACGGCAGGCCATACCCACGATCGCGATCGGGTCGTCGTCCGTGACGGCGGTCACCGGGCTGGGGATGCCGGTGACCGGCAGGGCGCCCAGGAGCTCGGTGCGGAGCAGCTCGGCGAGGGCGGTCGGGGTCGGGTAGTCGAACACCAGGGTGGCCGACAGGCGGAGACCGGTCACCGCGTTGAGACGGTTGCGCAGGTCGACGGCGGTCAGCGAGTCGAAGCCCAGTTCCTTGAACGCGCGATCGGCGTTGACCGAGGCCGCACTCGGATAGCCCAGGACGGCCGCCACTTCGGCGCACACGAGGTCGAGCAGGGCGGCCTCTCGCTCCGCCTCGGACAGGGACACCAGTCGCTGCGTCAGTGCCGAGCCGCCCGCACCGCCGCTGCCCGTTCCGCCGCCGGCTTCGGCCGCGCGTCGCATCGGCACCCGTACCAGGCCCCGCAGCAGCGGCGGCAGCATGCCCCTGCTCGCCTGGGCGCGCAGGCCGGCGAGTTCGAGCTGGATGGGCACCAGCACGGGATCGGCGGAACCGACGGCGGCGTCGAACAGCAGCAGGCCGTCCTCGGCGGTCAGCGCGGCGACACCGCCGCGCGCCATCCGCTGGACGTCGATCTCGTCCAACTCGGCTGCCATGCCGCCGTCCTCGGCCCACAGGCCCCAGGCGAGGGAGGTCGCCGGGAGGCCGGCGGCACGACGCCGGGTGGCGAGGGCGTCCAGGAAGCTGTTCGCCGCCGCGTAGTTGCCCTGGCCGGCAGCACCGAACAGACCGGCAGCAGAGGAGAACAGCACGAACGCCGAAAGGTCGTGATCCTTCGTCAGCTCGTGCAGGTTCCACGCCGCATCCACCTTCGGACGCAGCACGGCGTCCAGCCGCTCCGGGGTGAGCGAGGAGACCACACCGTCGTCCAGCACACCGGCCGTGTGCACGACCGCCGTCAGACGGTGCCCGGCCAGCAGAGCGGCAAGCGCCTCACGGTCCGCGACGTCACAGGCCGCGAACACCGGCTCCGCACCCAACTCACGCAGACTGTCCGCGAGTTTCGCTGCACCCTCCGCCTGCTCCCCACGACGCGAGACCAGCAGAAGCCGGCGCGCACCGTACTCCGTCACCAGATGCCGCGCGAACAGCGCACCCAGCGTGCCCGTCGCACCCGTGACCAGCACCGTACCCTCAGGGTCCAGCACCGGCCGCTCGACCTCGACAGCCGAAGGCACCCGCCCGAGGCGGAGCGCCAGCGCCTCTCCCGCCCGGACCGCCAACTGCGGCTCACCACTCTCGACGGCGTTCGGCAGAGCACGCAGGGAGGCCGGGTCCTCGTCCAGGTCCAGCAGGACGATCCGCCCCGGATTCTCCGACTGCGCCGAACGCAGCAGACCCCAGACCGCAGCCGACGCCAGGTC
>NZ_JBHJVK010000030.1:0-94399 GCF_042264695.1 Kitasatospora sp. NPDC056138
GCGGTGGCCTCGGGCACGTTGAGGCGGACGCCCCTGGCGCGCCGGGCACGGGCCAGTTCGGCCGCTGTGAAGATCAGCAGCCGGTCCCGTTCGGTGGGGGTCAGTCGCACGGTTCCTCGCTCGCGGGTGCCGGTGGGAGCCGGTGTCGGGGTGGTCGGTGTCAGGTTGCCCGGTGCCGGGCGGCCGCTCGGACTGGTTAGAACGGCGTTCAAACAACTCTCCGGCCATTGAACCCGGGCCGGGCCGTCATGTCCAGCGTTGCCTTTGACGAACCGATCGGCGCGCCGGGTGTCGCAATCGAGTATTCGGTTACGTAGTCGTATCAGGTTCCTGATATAAAGAAGCCACCTTGTACTGCCGTGGTGAGCCGCGGCGGTGCGGGGCCGAGTCCGTTCGAGTCGTCGAGTCTGTTCGAGTCGTGAGGAGCGCAGCCGTGCGCGCTGTCCGTTACACCCGCACCGGTGGTCCCGAGGTCCTTGAGGTGGCCGAGGTGCCCTTCCCGCAGCCGGGGGAGGGCGAGGTCGCCATCGACGTCAGCCACGCCGGTGTCCACTTCGCCGACGTGATGTTCCGGCGCGGCCAGTTCCCGCTGCCGCTGCCCGCAGTCCCGGGCCTCGAAGTGGCCGGCACGGTCGCCGGACTCGGTCCGGGCGTCACCGGCCTGCGGGTCGGCCAGCCCGTGGTCGCGCTGCCGATGGGCTTCGGCGGCAACGCCGAGCGCGTCATCGCGGGCGTCACCACCACCGTCCCGCTGGAGGGTGAACTCGCCGGGCTCGACCCGCTGCTGGCGGCCGGTGCGGCCTGCAACGCCGCCACCGCCGTCGGCACCCTGCGCGGCGCGGCCAGGATCGCCGCGGGCGACCGCATCCTGGTCCTCGGTGCCTCCGGCGGCCTGGGGCTGCTGCTCGGACGGCTCGCCCGCGCCTACGGCGCCGCCCTGGTGGTCGGTGCCGCGAGCACGCCGCAGCGGGCCGCCCGTGCCGCCGGCGCCGGCTACGACCGGGGGCTGGTGTACGGCGAACTCGCCGGCCTCGCACCCGGGTTGACCGACGGACAGGGCTTCGACGTGATCGTCGACGCGGTCGGCGGCGAGCCGCGCGAGCAGGTCAGGGGACTGCTCGCGGTGCTCGGGCGGCACGTGGTGATCGGCAACGCCGCCGACCGGGACATCACGCTGGACGCCAACCAGGTCTGGTACGACAGCTTCACGCTGGCCGGCTACAACCTCGGCGGTGTGCTGGCCCGCCGCCCCGACCTGCTCCGCGCGCAGCTGGAGGAGGGCCTGCGGCTGGTCGCCGACGGCACCCTGCCGCTGGACGTCGAGGAGATCGGCTGGGACGGCGTCGCCGAGGCGCACCGCAGGCTGGAGGGCCGCGCGGCGAGCGGTAAGTACGTCCTGCGGGTGCGCTGACCGCCTCTCGCCGGGCGCCACAAACCGTACGGCCATACTGGTCGGGGCCCGACCGGGCCCCGACCAGGCCGGTGGAAGCCGAGACGGGCAGGCGCCGGCGCGAGCGAAGGAGGGGCTGCGCCCCATGACCACCGACCCCGCCGACCTGCTCGCGGGACCGCAGGGCGCCCAGCTGCGCCTCGGCCTCGCGATCAAGCAGGCAGAGCAGGCCATGATGGCGGCCAAGACCGACGCGCTGCGCGAACTCGACCTGACGGTGCCGCAGTACGCGGTGCTGCTGCAGCTGACCGAGCGGTCCGGGATGTCGGGTGCCCAGCTGGCGCGCGGGGCGGCGGTCACGCCGCAGACCATGGCGGGCGTGCTGGCGAATCTGGAGACCAAGGGACTGATCGAGCGCGAACCCTCCGAGCTGCACGGGAAGGTGCTGGTGACCAGGCTCAGCGAGGCCGGGCGGGCGTTGGTAGCAGAAGCCGACGCGCGGGCGGTCGGAATCGAGTCGGCGCTTTGGACAGCCTTCGACGAGTCCGAGCGCGACCTGTTCCGTGGCTTTCTCCAACGTGCAACTTCCGTGCTGCAGAAGTGAATAAAGCATCTCCCCCATCCCGGTAAAGTGGCCCCCCGTCACCCAGTCGGCGTAGTGCGTGCGGTAGGCGGGAGAACGGCGATGACGGACCGGCGGAGTGTGCTCCGGGCGGGGACCCTGGCCATGGCGGCCCTGGCGGCGAGCACCGGGATCCCGGGCGCGAACGCGACCCCGCGGGGCGGGGGAGCCGGCACCGCGGCCGGCCCGACCGACACCCCGGCGCAGGCGCTGGAGCGGCTCCGGGCCGGCAACGACAACTGGGTCGACGACCGCGTCACCCACCCGCGCGCGACCCCGACCCGCCGCTCCGACCTGTCGACCCACCAGGAGCCGTTCGCGGTGGTCTTCTCCTGCATCGACTCCCGGGTCCCGCCGGAGCTGGTCTTCGACCAGGGACTCGGCGACCTGATGGTGGTCAGGACCGCCGCGCACACCAGCGACGGCCTGGTCGCCGGCAGCCTGGAGTACGGCCCCGCCGAACTGGGCGCCAGGCTGCTGGTCGTGCTCGGCCACCAGCGCTGCGGGGCGGTCACCGCCGCCGTGAAGTCCTTCCGGGAGGGCGGACGGCTGCCCGGTCACCTCGCGGACATCGCCCGCGACCTGCGGGCCCCCTACGAGGAGGCCCGGCGCCTCGGCGTCCCGGCCGACCGGCTGGTCGAGGAGACCATCCGGGCCCAGACCCGCCGGACCGTGGCGCAGCTGCGGTCGGACCGGCTGCTGCACCCGCTGGTCAGCGCCGGGAAGCTCGACGTCGTCGGGGCGTACTACTCGCTCGACAGCGGTGCCGTGACCTTCTCGACGCAGGCACGCTGAGGTCCGGACCCGGGCGCGCGGCGGTGTCCGAGGGCCTCAACTCCCCTGCATCGAAAGGCAACAGCGGTGACGGCCGGGTCGTCGGAGCGGTGACGCGGCCCCCGGTACGGTGCTCACCCAAGGCGACCGGGGGTGGCCCTCGGCCGAGGTGAAGTGCGGTCAGAAACACTGTGGAGCCCGCGCAAACCTCTTGCGGGCCCCGAAAAGGATCACTCAGGGGCCTTCGGGCTCCGCTTCACACCAGGTGACCGCCTACGCACTGTTGCGAACCGCGGCGACTGGGCATGAGGATGGTCGGCAGAACGTGGGACGGACCGACCGACGGGGGACGCGGTGGCCGGCCGTCCGGACAGACGTGGGGGCGTACGGTGATGGATGGTCAGGCGAGGTTCCCGCGCCAGCGGACGACTTCGAACAGTGACACGGTCACACCCGTCGGAAGAAACGGCGACAACCCGCAGCCGGTGCACGAGCCCGGCTGCGCCCTGCACCGCAGGCTGCACGCCGCGGTGGACCCGGCCGACCTGGTCGCGGTCGGTGTGGTGCGGCACCGGCTGCGCGCCGCACTGAACCGCTGGGGGGTGCCCGAGCTCGCCGACACCGCCGAGCTGCTCACCTCCGAGCTGGTCACCAACGCACTGGTGCACACCGGCAGAGGAGCCGTCTTCGACGCCGTCCTCACCTCCGAAACCTCCGAGCAGCGCCTGCGCATCGAGGTCCAGGACGGTACCGCCCGGTTGCCGGGCCGCCGTACCCCGGCCGAGTTCGCCACCTCGGGCCGGGGTCTGCTGTTGGTGGAGGCGCTCGCCGACGACTGGGGTGTGCAGCTCCGGGGGGACGGCAAGGTCACCTGGTTCGAGCTCGCCACCCCCTGAACCGCCGCACGGCGATCCGCCGCACGGCAACCTTCCGCACGGCGGCGTACCGCACGGCCGACGGTGTACCGCGGCGCCGACGTCTGTGAAAAGGTGCACAGGCGACCCGCCGGGTTCGGGCATTGCCGCCTTGCCGAACATTCGACAGGATAGTGAGAATGTGTGTCCGGGAAGGCAGCGGGGAGATCCGAGCCTCGACTGACCGCCACCACCCGTGACACCGTCCCACCACCCCACGGCCATCGCAGTCCGCCCGGACGGCGTGCCACGGCAGCGGCAGGAGAAGCATGGCGACTGAGCCCGAGCCGCAAGGGCCCGCGCGCCGCACCCCACCGGCCCAGGCCTCCCGGAGTGCCGAGCCGGGCAGCGCGCTGCGCACCGCCCCGGGGCCGTCGGCCGACCGGATCGTGCCCGCGGCGTCCCGGGGGCTGCCCACCCGTACCGGCGACTCCACCCCGGACTGGCTCGAACCGGCGATGGCCGCGAACGGCATCGGCTCGTTCGACTGGGACATCCGCCGCGACGTGCTGGAGGGCGACCACCGGGCCTGTGCCATCCTCGGCCTCGACGCCAAACGCTTCGACCGCAGCTCCGCCGCCTTCCTGGCCGTCCTCCACCCCGAGGACGCGCCGGTCGTCCGCCGCCGGGTCGAGCGCGCCGTCGCCGAGCTCGGCCAGTGCGGCGCGTACTACCGCACGGTCTTCCCCGGCGGCGAGCTGCACGCCGCGCGGTTCCGGGGCCGGGTGCTCGCGGACGCCTTCGGCCGCCCGTCCCGGATGGTCGGCTTCGTCTGGGACGCCACCGTCGAGCTGCACAAGCGCGAGCGCGCGGGCGAGCTGGCGGCGCTGCGCGAGGAGCGCTCACGCTTCATCAAGGAGGCCGCCCGCGCCCTCTCCGAGGCGGTGACGGTCCGCGACGTGGCGAGGGTCTTCACCGAGCTGCCGCTTCCCGGGCTGCCCCCGGACGGCCTGCTGCTCGCCTCCCTGGAGGCCGGCCGCCTGCAGATCCTCGGTGCCAGCGGCTACGCCCCCGAGGCCATCCGTCCGTACGACCGCTCGCTGCTGGGCCCGGCCCACCCGGCGGCCGAGGCGATCCGCAACCGCGCACCGGTCTTCATCGCCAGCCGGGACGAGTACCTCGACCGCTACCCCGAGGCATGGACCAGGATCGCCCCGAGCAACCCGCGCAGTGCCTGGGCCTTCCTGCCGCTGGTCGCCAGCGGCAGAGCGATCGGCGTCTGCGTGGTGGCCTTCGACGACGACCGGGAACTGGACGCGGACGAGCGCACCCTGCTCTCCACCCTCGGCGGCCTGGTCGCCCAGTCCCTGGCCCGCGCCCGGCTGCACGACGCCGAGCACGAACTCGCCGCCGGACTCCAGCGCGTCATGCTGCCGCGCACCGTGCCGTCCGTCTCCGGTGTCACCACCGCCGTGCGCTACCTGGCGGCCGGGTCCGGGCTGCAGATCGGCGGCGACTGGTACGACGTCGTCCCGCTCCCCGGCGGTCACGTCGGTCTGGTGATCGGCGACGTCCAGGGCCACGACGTGCACGCCGCCGGAATCATGGGCCAGCTGCGGATCGCCCTGCGCGCGTACGCGGCCGAGGGCCACCCGCCCGCCGCCGTGATGGCCCGGGCCTCCCGCTTCCTGGCCGACCTCGACACCGACCACTTCGCCACCTGCACCTATGCCGAGGTCAACGTGGACTACGGCGTGGTCTACGCGGTCCGGGCCGGCCACCTGGACCCGGTGGTCCGCCGCGCGGACGGCAGCGCCGCCCCCGTGCCGGTGGCGGGCGGGCTGCCGCTGGGGGTCGACCCGGACGAGGAGTACCGGGTCACCCGGTTCAGCCTGGACCCGGGCGAGACCGTGGTGCTCTGCACCGACGGCCTGGTCGAGGCCAGGGGCATGGACCTGGACACCGGTTTCGCCCGGCTCTGCGCCACCGTCTCCGGCGACCTCCCCGCCCGGGGCGAGTCGCCGTACGACCCGCTGGACGTCCTGGCCGATCGGATCGCCTCCCAGGCAGCGGACTCCACCGAGCGCGAGGACGACATAGCGCTGCTGCTGCTCCGCTGGGACGGCCCGGCCGGCGGCCTCGCCGCCCAGCAGCTGCGCCGCCGGATCGGGCAGGCCGACCTGGCCAGGATCTCCGAGCTGCGCGGCGAACTGCGGGACGCGCTGCGCCGCTGGGGCGTCGCCGAGCTGGTGGACACCGCCGAGCTGCTCGCCTCCGAGCTGGTCACCAACGCGATCCGGCACACCGACCGGGACGCGATGTTCACCGCCCGGCTCTACCGCGAATCCGTCGGTCAGGGCGAGCCGGCCGGGCGGGCCCGGCTGCGGGTGGAGGTCGAGGACGAGTCGGACCTCTGGCCGACCCGCCGCACACCGGGGGAGCAGGCCTCCTCCGGGCGCGGGCTGATGCTGGTCGAGGCGCTCGCCGACGGCTGGGGAGTGGAGCCCCGGGGCACCGGCAAGCGGATGTGGTTCGAGCTCTCCGCCGACTCGAACGGCGTCGACCCGACGGAGAGCTGAGCGTTCAGCCGGCGGCCGGGACGGTCAGCCGAACTGCTGCTCCAGGTCCTTGAGTTTCTGCTCCAGGGAGTCCAGGCGCGGCAGGGTCATGGTGTCCTCGTCCGGGGTGAGGTCGATGCTGCGGTGGTCCTGGCGGGCCGGCAGGCCGGACCGGCCGAGCGCGCCCGCCGTGAACGGACCGGCGGGGGAGGCGGGAGCCGGGTCGGCTCCGGCTATGGCGGGCTCCGATCCGCCGGGCTCCAGCTGCGGCGTGAGCTGCGGTGCCAGCCGGCGGGCGTTGCGCGAGCGCCAGGCGCTGCCGTGCTGGCGGCCCAGGGCCCTGATCTCGGCCCGCTCACGGCGGTCGGCGAGCCGCTGCCGCTCCCGGTTCAGCGCGGCCTCGCGCTTGTCGTCCCGGACCTCCTCGACCGCCTCGTCCAGCGTGCGGACGCCCTCCAGGAGCATCAGCGACCAGGCGGCGTAGGTCTCCCGGGGTGCCCGCAGCCAGCGGACGATCCGGATCTGCGGCAGCGGTCGCGGCACCAGGCCCTGCTCCCGGAGTGCGGCCACCCGGGTCTGCTTGAGTGCGCGGTCGAACAGGACGGCGGCCGAGAGGGACATCCCCGCGAAGAACTGCGGTGCCCCCGCGTGCCCCCAACCCCTGGGTGCATGAACCCAGTTGAACCAGGCCGAGGCCCCGGCGAAGAGCCAGACCAGCAGCCGCGAGCCGAGTGCGGCGTCACCGTGGCTGGCCTCCCGGACGGCGAGGACCGAGCAGAACATCGCCGCGCCGTCGAGACCGAACGGCACCAGGTACTCCCAGCCGTCGGAGAGGCCGAGGTTCTGCACCCCGAATCCGACCAGGCCGTGGAAGGAGAGTGCGGCCGCGACGGCGGCGCAGCAGAACAGCAGCGTGTACGAGGCTGCCCCGTACAGGGATTCCTTGCGGCGGCGGCGTTCCTCGGTGCGCTCCCAGGAATCCGAGCCGCCGACCGTGGCGGTGGCCCTGGTGCGGACGAAGGCCACCAGCAGGGCGGTCACCACCAGTGCGACCACGCCCGTGACGGCCCAGCCCAGCGGTATGTCGGACAATTTCATGGCCGGAACCAGCCTCGCTTTCCTCCGCTTTGACGGTGAGCGACATCATGGCGGAACCCTGCGCGGGTTTTGGCCGATTTGCTGTCAATGCACCGGGGAGAGCGAATTCCGGGCGGAATTCCGGCAGATGATATGACAGGTGATGGGCCGTCGATTGAGACGTCAGTTCTTATTCGTGCACGTGCGGGGACAGCTGAAGCAGGTGTCGGCCGGGCGGACGGTGTAGAACAGGCAGCAGCTCGCCCGGCTGCGCGTCCAGGTGGTCGGGGCGCCGGGCCGCGCGGACGACCGGAAGCCGGCGCCGCCCACGAACGGCGGGTGCTGCGAGCCGTCCGGCAGCAGTTCGCCCAACTCGGCCACCGCCCGGTCCTCTTCGCCCAGCAGGGCGCCGAGGTACCAGAGGCCCTCGACCACGTCGTCGGTGGCCATCCCCCAGAGCGTGCGCGGTCCACGCCGCAGCTCGGGGCGGAACGCGGCCAGCACCGGGGCGAGGTGACCGGCCAGTGCGGTCAGCAGCTCGGCCCGCAGGGCCCGTCCGTCCGGCACCACCCGCGCACCGGGCAGCGCGGCCGCCGGGTCGCCCGGCAGGCACGCGAACCCGTCCGGCCGGACGGTGAGTTCACCGGAGCTGCGGCGGATCGACACCCGTTCCACCGGAATCCGGGGCACCCGGCGCTCCAGCAGCCACGGCAGCGTGAACAGCAGGGCGACGGGCCAGTTGTAGCGGTGCAGGCAGAACCCGGCGGCGACGTCCGGGCGCAGCGGCTCGCCGTACTCGGCCAGCCCGAGCGCGGCGTCGTAGGCGATCAACTTCCGCAGTGCGGCGGGGTGCTGGACGATGTCGGCGGTCCTGGCCCAGCCCCGGCCGGTGCGCGGCGCTCCGGCGTGGACGCGCAGCCCGGGGAAGACCCGGCCGAGTCGGGCGTAGCTGCCGAACAGCGGTGGTTCCCCCGTCGGGTCGGGGGCGCCCGTGGCGGCCTGCGGGCCTGGAGCGGGCCGTGCGCCCGGGGCGGGCTGCGCGGCGGCCACGGTGCTGCTCACGGTCATGGGTGGGCCCCATCGGGTGGACCGGAGCCCGGGGACTCCGCGACGGCAGGACTGACCTGCCCGAGACAGTGCTCCCCTCGGGCAGGTTAGGCTCACCTTAGCTGAAAGCTCCTTAGGCTTCTCGCGCGACGGGGCCGTTCGGAGGAGTGGCGGGTGCGGGGAGGGCGCTCAACCGGCGCGCGAGCCATACCGGCACCCCGCCCAGCGCCTGCACCAGCCGGGCGGCCTCCGCCCGCAGCCGCGCCGCCTCGACCGGCTCCGACACCTGGGCCAGCGCCGCCAGCGCGGGCGCCACCCCGACCGTGAACCCCAGGTCCTCCCGCAGCCGCAGCGAGGCCCGGAACCCCTCCCGGGCCCGCTCACGGTCGCCGACCGCCAGCGCCAGCGCCGCCAGATGCCCCCAGGTGTACGAGCGCAGCAGTTCGTCGCCGCGCTCCGTCGCACCGTCGTGCGCCCGCCGGTAGGCGATCCAGGCGGCCGTCCGGTCATGCAGCAGGTTCTCCGCGACCAGGCCGCGCCGGAAGTCCAGCAGCGGCCGGCCGGGGGCTCCCGGCGGGAGGAGGGCGGAGGTCCGTCCGAGGGCGGCCTGGGCCTCGTCCAGTCGGTCGCGCGGGCCGAGCACGCTGGCGACGTACGCCAGGAAGCCGCGCGCGCAGGCCGCGCCCGCCCGCTGGTCGGGAGCGGCCGCCCCGGCCTCGGCCAGGCGTAGTGCGTGCTCGGCCTCCTGCCAGTGGCCGCCGGTGAACAGGCTCTGTTCGATGAGGAGTTCGGCCCGGCGCAGAGCGACGTCCGGATCGCGCGCGGCGGCGGGCCCGAGCAGCTCGGCGGCCTCCTGCCAGCATCCGCGCGAGCGTAACCGCCATACCGTATCGGCGCTTCCCCCCAGGTCCGTACCGTGCTCCGACAACGCCACCTCCTTGTGTGCGGTGTCCAGAAAACGGGACTCTGCGGCCGCAATTCAACACGGGGGTGAGCTTGTGCACCAGATCACGAGCGCCGGAGATTTCGGAAATCTGTGATCGATCTCACGGTGCCGTGGGGCCTGAGTTGACGGTGGGTCAGCACGGTGTTGACGGGGCACCGGTGGGCGGCCGGTGCCCGCACGGACGGAGCCGGGGGCCCGGTCAGGACGTCCAGCCGGTCTCCGCCAGCGCCTCCGCCGCGCCGTTGGCGGGCTGCGGAAGTCCGGCCTCGTCCAGCTGGAACAGCGCCACCAGCAGCTGCTCGCCGCGCACCGTCGCCTGGTGCGAGTAGCCGCCCACGGTGAACATCGCGGCGGCGATCTCCTCGGCGTGCAGGGTCTGCAGCCAGAGGCACTCGACGGCCTTGACGTCGGACGGCTCGACCCCCGCGTCAACCTGGGCCACCATGCGGCTGCCCAGCATGGTGACGGCCGAACTCTCCTGCTGCTCCGTCAACTCCAGGTCCTCGAAGCCCAGCCATTGGAGGTAACGGGCGGCGGTGATCACCGCGTCCTCCGGGCCGCGCACCGGCTGCGGCCTGAACGGCGGCCGCCGGTACCCCAGGCCGGGATCGCCGCCCTGGCCCCGGAGCCCGGAGCCGTACCCCTGCGGCGGCACGGTGGGGACCGGACCGCCGTGCGGCCGCGCCCCGTACGGGCGGGGGCGCGGCGAGACCGGGGCGGTGTGGCCGGGCAGTGCGGCCTGCCCGGGCGGCGCGGCGCTCTGCAGCCGGGGCGAACGGTCCACCGGCAGGCGGACGGTGGCCCCGCAGTTGCAGGTGAACTCGGGCTGCGGCCACTGGTCGCTGCGCCCGCAGTGCGGGCAGCGCATGCTCAGCCAGGAGTCCTCCCAGGAGCGGAACCGCACCTGCACCGGCACGCCGCCGCGCAGCAGCGGCACCCGCAGCTGCGCCCCGCACGGGCAGGGCAGGCTCGGCGGCTCGTACATGTGCTCACGGCGGCAGGCCGGGCAGCGGATCGCACTCGCGGCCGGCCCCGGGCCGGTGCCGGAGGCCTCCGACGACCCGCCGGGACCGTGGGCACCGGCCGGTCCGGACGCGGCGCCTGGGCCGAACCAGGCCGGATCGCTGAAGTCGTCGGGCAGCGGCACTGAGGCCATGGCGTGCACCGTCCGTTCGGGTCGGCTGGGCAGGTTCGCCTCCCATCGTCCCTGATCCGCACGGGCCTTGGCGCCGATTGCGGCAATACCTCAGGGACAGTTCAGGGGCGCGGAGGCGTTCCAGCGCGCGAGGTCCGCCGGGGTGTCCAGGTCGTCCGGCACGGCGACGTCGGCGCACTCCACCAGGACGATCTCGGCGGCGTGCGCGGCGAGCAGCGCACGGGCCCCGGCGTCGCCGGTGGCACCTGCGGCGGCCTCGGCGAAGTGCCGGGAGCCGATCAGCACCGGGTGGCCGCGCCGTCCGCCGTAGGCCGCGGCCGCGAGCTCCGCCCCCGAACGGTGGGCGGCCAGCAGCCGTGCGACGGCGCTCGGGGTCACTCCGGGAGTGTCGACCAGCATCACCAGGACGGCGTCCGCGCCGGGGGGCAGGGCCGCGAGCCCGGCGCGCAGCGAGGAGCCCATGCCGCTCTCCCAGTCCGGGTTGTCGACCAGCCGGCAGTCGCCGACCTCGGCGGTGGCCCTGACCTGCGCGGCGGCCGCGCCCAGCACCGCCACCGTCCCGGTGCAGCCCCCGGCCCGGACCACCGCGAGGGCGTGTTCGAGCAGCGGCCTGCCCCGGTGCTCGACCAGCGCCTTGGGCCGCCCGCCGAGGCGCCGACCGCCACCGGCCGCCAGCACCAGGGCGGGGACGGGCGCCGGGGGCGGGGGTGCGGGGAGCGGGTGCGCGGGGTCTGCCATACCGCCAGTCTGGCGGGCCGGCCCGCGGGCGTGCAGTTGGAGGAACGCACAAGGCAAAGCTGCAGGTCGCCGTGGTGCACCGGCTCTTCCACCGCTGGATCTTCGCGGGGGCGCGCCCTGTACTTGGGAGATGGCACCTCGTAGTACTGAGCCCACGGGCAGCTCCCCGCTGGTCGACCGCTTCGGCCGCGTCCACACCGACCTGCGGATCTCGCTCACGGACCGCTGCAACCTCCGCTGCACCTACTGCATGCCGGCCGAGGGTCTCGACTGGCTGCCCAGGGCCGAGGTGCTCGATGACGACGAAATCGTCCGGCTGGCCCGGATCGCCGTCCAGCGGCTCGGGATCAGGTCGCTGCGCCTCACCGGGGGCGAACCGCTGCTCCGGCGCGGACTGCCCGGACTGATCGCCAGGCTGAGCGCACTCGGCCCCGGGCTCTCGCTGACCACCAACGGCATCGGCCTGGCCCGGACGGCGGGCGATCTCAGGGCGGCCGGGCTGGAACGGGTCAACGTCAGCCTGGACACCCTGCGGCCCGAACGCTACGCCGAGATCACCCGCCGCGACCGGATCGCCGACGTCCTCGCCGGGCTCGCGGCCGCCCGGGCGGCCGGGCTCGCGCCGGTCAAGGTGAACGCCGTCCCGGTGCGCGGGGTCAACGACGACGAGATCCTCGACCTGGTCGAGTTCGCCGCCGCGCACGGGTACCGGATGCGGTTCATCGAGTCCATGCCGCTGGACGCCCAGGGTGCCTGGGACCGGAGCAGGATGGTCACCGCCGACGAGCTCCTGGAGATCCTGGCGCGGCGCTGGGAGCTGCACCCGGTCGGGCGGCACGGCAACGCGCCCGCCGAGGAGTGGCGGATCGCCGGTACGGACACGGTGGTCGGGGTGATCGCGTCCGTCACCCGGCCGTTCTGCGGTGGCTGCGACCGGGTCCGGCTCACCGCCGACGGCCAGTTGCGCAACTGCCTGTTCGCGACCGAGGAGTCCGACCTGCGCGCGCTGCTGCGCGGCGGCGCCGACGACGCCCGGATCGAGGCGGCCTGGCGCAGCACCATCGCCCGCAAGGGCCCCGGCCACGACATCGGCTCGGCGGACTTCGTCCGGCCCGACCGCCCGATGTCCGCGATCGGCGGCTGAGCCCGGCCGGTCCCGCCATCGGCCGGCACCACCCGGGCCGGCACTGTCCGGGCCGGCACCGGCAGGCCGGCAGGCCGTGCGAGCGACCGTGGCGGTGCGGAGTCCGGTGTTCCTCCGGACCGTCCCGATGGGCCCGGCGGTGCGGGGCCGACCTGACGGATTCAGGGCCCGCCGGTGGCTCCCGGGTCGGCCGGGCTTGCACGCTGAGGCGCGCAACAGCCCTGCGGGTCCGGAGGGTTGGGGTGCCACGGCACCGCTCTCCGTCGACCGCGCAACACGATCACGGGAGCGAACAGTGCACGGAGCGTTGAGACGTACGATCACCGGTCTGGCCGCGGCGGTGGCGCTGGCCGCGGGTGCCGTCGCCGTACCGGCCCAGGCGAGGGCGGACGCCGGGACGGCCGGCGGGAGCTACCGGGTGGTCTGGGACGACTTCCGCGGCGGCTTCACCCACGGGACGGGCGGCAAGTGGACGCTGTCGGCCGCCGGTTCGCTGCCGGACGGGGACGGCATCGCGACCACCTCCGCGAACGGCCTGACCGTCGTCCCGACCGGCCGCAACGCCACCACCGGCAAGCCGGCCTTCGCCTACACCACGGGCCAGGAGCACGACGGCGGCGCCGGACAGGCCGACCACCTGAAGTGGTACGCGGTCGCCAACCACACCGCGAGCACCGGTGTCACCGGCTTCGACGCCGTCCCCGGCAAGGTGCTGACCTGCGGCGCGCGCCTGGGCGCCCGGACCTACGGAACGGAGCAGAACCCGTTCGGCGCCGACGTCGCCGACCCGCAGAGCGATCTGCGGCTGGCCTCCGCCGGACTGAGTGCGATCGACTACGAGACGATGATGGTCTTCGACTTCTTCGTCACCAACACCGAGCTGTACGCCTTCTACGAGCGGCTGCCGACGCCCGGTGCGGCGTACGCGCCGTTCTCCTACGCCCTCCCGGTCGCGGACCGCACCCCCGGTACCCAGCACGACCTGGCGATCTCCTACGACCGGGCGGCGGGCACGGTGGTGTGGAAGGCCGACGGCCGCGAGGTGTTCAGCGTGAACCGGCTCGGCTTCCGGCCCGCCGACCGCTCGCACCTGCTGCTGGACCTCGGTGGCACCGAGCAGGCCGCCGATCCCCGCCAACTCTCCTGCGGGCTCGGGATGTTCGCGATCCTGGACGGCGAGGGTGGGAACGGGCGCGGCCTGGTCCGGCTGACCGACCAGCCGGACCGCTACTACGACCCGCACCTCGGCGCCCCGACCCCGGAGACCTTCGCCGACAACCTGAGCCTGCCCGGCAACCGGCTGTGGGGCCAGGGCGCGCAGCTCGACGTCGACCGCGTGACGATCTCCTCGCTGCCCCGGTAGTCCGGGCCCTCCGCCCCGTGGATGCCCCGAACGGGGCGGAGGCCCTGGACGGGCGGCGCCGGGCAGCGCCCGTCGGGCGGGCCCTAGCGGCGGCGCCGCACCAGGGCGGCAGCGGCACCGGCGAGCAGCGAGCCCACCACCGGCGCGAGCAGGTACACCCAGAGCAGTTCGGTCCGGCCGGAGAACAGCGCCGGGCCGAACTGACGGGCGGGGTTGCCGCCGCCGCCCGACCAGGTGCTGATCCAGACGATCTGCGCGGCGACCCCCGCGCCGGTCAGCGGCGGCAGCCACGGCCCGAACCGGGGCTGCACCAGCGAGACCACCACCAGCAGCATCAGCACCAGCATGAAGGCGCCCTCAAGGGCGAAGACGGACGGCCAGGTCCAGCCCGGCGCGCGGACCAGTGCGGCGTACCCGACCTCGGCCACCTCGTGTCCCCAGACCAGCCGCCCCAGGGCCACGCCGGTCACCGACCCCGCCAACTGCGCGACCACGAACGGCAGTACCAGGCGTCCCGGCAGCAGCCGCATCGCCCACAGGCCGACGGTGACCGACGGGTTGAGCTGGCCCGCGGTGTTGCGGCGCACCGAGATGGTGAACGCCACCGTGACGTACAGCCCGACGCCGACGCCCATGGCGGCCAACTTGGCGTCCAGCGAGGGGAGCAGGCCGCCGAGCGGCGAGGACGGGTGGAAGATCCAGCGGGCCAGCGTCATGACCAGGAAGAGGTTCCCGACCACTGCCAGGAACTCCAGGCAGCCGAGGCGAAGTACGGCCCGCAGCGGCGGCGGCCCGGCCGGTGGTGGAGTGGTGCCCGCGTCCCGGTGTGCGGGCTGGCTGGTGACGGCAGACATCTCGGTCTCCTGGATACGTCGGAGAGTTGGCAGGTACGGGGCTCGGCGGCGGCCCCGGCGGGCCGGCGGGCCCGAAGACGATACCGGCCCCCGAGGAGCCTGTCGGGCGCGGAGCTCCGGCGGCAACCGTGCGCCGTCCAGTTCGTCAGGTCGGCCGCCCTCCACCGCGGTCGGTGCCCGCCCGCCGCCGGCGGGCCGCCGGCCGGCACCCCCGCCGTCCACCGCGACCTGACGAAGTGCCCCGCCCGCATGGCGGCCCGGCGCCGGCCTGGCCATCATGGGCCGGGTGGTACGGGAGCGCCCGACCCCCGGCGGGTGCCGGTCGGAGTCGGACGCCGATCGAGGCGAACGGACTGAGGGGTACCCAGGATGAGCACTGTCGGAGAAGCGGCCGGCCCCGAATCGGCCCACGTCACCGTCTGGTCGGACATCGGCTGCCCCTGGGCCAGCCTCGCGCTGCACACGCTGCGGGCCGCCGCCGCCGAGCGCGGCCAGGACCTGCTGATCGACCACCGGGCCTTCCCGCTGGAGCTGTTCAACCGCCAGCCCACCCCCAAGTACATCGTCGAGCCCGAGGTCATCGTGATCGGAGCGCGCCGCCCCGAACTGGGCTGGCGGGTCTGGTCGGGCGTCGAGTCCGACTACCCGTCGACCACGCTGCCCGCGCTGGAGGCGGTCCAGGCCGCCAAGGAGCCGGCCGTCGGCGGACTGCGCGGAAGCGACGAGCTGGACGCCGCGCTGCGCCACGCCTTCTACGGCGGGAGCAAGTGCATCAGCGTCCACTCGGTGATCCTCGACCTCGCGGACAAGTGCGAGCACGTCGACGCGGAGGAGTTGGCCAAGGCGCTGGAGAGCGGCGCCGGCCGGGCCGAGGTGTACGCCCAGTGGCACGTCGCTCAGGGGCCCGACATCCAGGGCAGTCCGCACCTGTTCACCTCGGACGGCTACCAGTCCCACAACCCCGGTGCCACCTTCGTCTGGACCGGCGACCCCAACCAGGGCGGCCTGCCCCGGCTGGACGACTACGACCCCTCCTGGGCGCAGGAGTTGCTCGACCGCGTGGCGCGGTAGCTTCCTCCCGGGGCGGTGGGACCGCCCCGGGAACCGGGGGTGTGAGCCGTGCCATGTCCCCGCGCCCCCGCTGTGGCGACTTGACCGGGTATGACTGCACTGGTGTGCTGGTGCGCCGTCAGACGTCACACCACCGGGGGAGACCACCGTGCGCGCCGGCCGTACCACCCTGTCCGCGACAGCCCTGCTGCTCGCCGTCGCGCCGGTCCTGACGGCCTGCAGCGGCGGCGGAGCGTCCCACGGCTCCGCGAAGCCGGTCGCGCTCGGCACCAGCCCCCTGCGGAACCCGGACGGCACCAGGCCGGGCCTGGCACCGATAACGTCGGACGCCGACCGCAAGGCCGCCCGCGACCTGATCGGCAAGGTGACGACGGCCGCCGCCGGGCCCAAGACCGGTTACGACCGGGACCAGTTCGGCCCGGCCTGGACGGACAACGTGGACGGCGTCCCGTTCGGTCACAACAGCTGCAGCACCCGGGACGACATGCTCGCCCGGGACGGAAGGTCCCTGGAGCACCGGGACGGTTCGGCCTGCGTGGTCAGTGCGATGACCATCTACGACCCGTACATCGGCAAGAACGTGCGGTGGACCAAGCAGCAGCCGGCCCGGATACAGATCGACCACGTGATGCCGCTCTCCTACGACTGGCAGATGGGCGCCGCCAAGTGGGACAAGGCCAAGCGCGTCGAGATAGCCAACGACCCGCTCAACCTGATCCCGGCGGACGGATCGCAGAACGCCGCCAAGGGCGACTCCGGGCCGGCCTCCTGGCTCCCGTCCAACCCGGCCGTGCGTTGCTCCTACGCGGTGCGCTTCGCCCAGGTCTCGCTCAAGTACCAGCTGCCGGTGACGCCGGACGACAAGAAGGCCATGCTGCGCCAGTGCGGGGCTTGAAGAGCATGGACCCCGCGCGGCCGACGGCACCCGCGTGAGCACCGCCACCAGCACCGGCCGCACGCGCTCGGCCTGCCGACCCAGCCCCAGCCCCGGAGCCGGGCGGAGCGGCCGGGGCGGTGGCCGGTGCGGGCACGGTCGTCAGCGCCGCGGCCGGCGGATCCTCATGTCGTCGACGCTGGTGGCGGTGGCGCGCAGCACGCCGTGCCGGAGGCCTCGGGCGGCGAGCGCCGTGGCTGCCCGGTCGCAGGCGTACTCGACCGCCATCTCGTCCTCCTCGTCGGCGGGCTGCCGGACCACGCAGCGGAATGAGAAGGCGCGCAGCGCCCGGTCGTAGATGAGGCTGCCCTCGTCGGTGAAGGCCGCGTTGAGGATGTCGTGCCGGTCGGCGGCCGCGAGCAGCTCGGCCCGCTGGGCGTCGTCGAGGTCCGCGAAGACGCCGCGGACGATGACCCGGTAGGTGCGGTCACTCATGGCTCTCGTGCTCTTCTCTGCTCGGGCGCTCGGGCGCTCATGCGTCAGGGATGTCGGGGATGTCGGTGGCGCCGGGCGGTGCCGCGGAGCCGCTCGGCCCGCTCCGCGTCGGCAGCGCGGCCAGCCCGTCGAGGAGCCGCTCCAGGCCGAACCTGAAGCGGTCCTCCATGGACGGCTCGGTGAGGTCGCCGGCGAGGGCGACGAGGTTGGGGAAGGACGCCTCCGGCAGTTGCCGCAGCTGGTCGCCCACGGTGGTGGCGACCTCGGAACGGCTGACCCCCGCGGTCTCGGCCGCCGAGATGGGAGCCTGCTCCTGGAGGACGAACCCCTGGACGTAGGCGCCGAGCAGGTAGGTGATCAGAGCGGCGTCGGCGTTGGAGAAACCGGCCTCCCGTAGCCGGTCGAGCTGCTCCTCCATCAGGTGCAGCAGGTGCGGACCGAGGGCGAGGCGACCTGCGACGACCTTGGCTGCGTCCCGCTTGTCGAGCAGGAGCCGACGGTGGCGCAGGCAGTACTCACGGAGCTGCTCGCGCCAGTCGCCCTCCCGGGGCGGCGGCTCGGCGTCGGCCATGAGTGCGTCCGTGAGCAGGTCCAGCAACTGCTCCTTGTTGCGGACGTGCCAGTACAGCGAGGCCGCCTTCACGCCCAGTTCGGCGGCGACCTTGCGCATGGACAGCCCGCCGATGCCCTCGCGTTCGAGTACGCGGAGTGCTGCCTGGGCGAGCGCCTCCCGGGTCAGCCCCGGTTGCTGGGGACCGTCCTGCGCGCTGTCGTCGGGCACCCGGCCACCTCCGTCGTGGAAAACACGCTTGCCACCTAACACTGTTAGGGGAAGTCTAACCACACCATTGACCGACTGACACTGTTAGGGACTGCTGCCGTGAGAGATCCGACCGGGCGGCGCAGGGGTGCGGCGTTCGCCGCCCTCCGTGCGCCCGGCCGGCGGGGCGGGTGCAGGGGGCTGAGGGGGCTGGACGGGGGGCGGGGCGGACGGGGTCCGGCTAGCCGGCTGCGCCGATCCGGGCCACGTACTTTCCGGTGCCGCGCCCCTCGGCGAGCAGGTCGTGTGCGGCGGGGATGCCGGCCAGGCCGGGCACCTCGGTGACCGGCAGGGTGAGCCGGCCGTCGGCGAGGAAGCCCAGGATGCGGCTCACGGCGGCGGCCACCCGGGCGGGGGCACCGGCGACCAGGCCGCGGTGGCTGAACCCGCTGATGGTGAGGTTGCCGCGGAGCAGTCGTTCGGCCGGAGGCAGCGCGTCGACCGGTGCGCCGGTGGCGTTGCCGAACAGGACCACCCGGCCGCCGGGCGCCGCCAGGTCCAGGTCGAGGCCCAGTGCGGTGGTGCCCAGCGGGTCGAGGACCAGGTCGACACCCCGGCCGCCGGTGGCGGACCGGATCGCCTCGGTCGGGTCGCCGTCGCGGGCGAGTACGAGCTGGTAGCCGGCCCGCTCGGCCTCGGCGATCTTCTCCGGCCGCCCGACCGTACCGATCAGCCGGCCCCCGCCCAGCAGCGGCACCAGCCGGGCGATCGCGCTGCCGATGCCGCCGCTCGCCGAGTGCACCAGCACGGTGTCACCGGGGTTGAACCGCCCGGCCTCGGTCAGCAGCAGGAGCGAGGTGGCCAGGCCCAGCGGTGTCGCGGCGGCCTCCGCGAGCCCCACCCCGTCCGGCACCGGCACGGTCAACTCGGCTGCGGCGAGCGCGACCTCGGACATGCCCGCGCCCTTCGGCACCGCCACCACGCGGTCGCCGACCGCGAGGCCGTGGACGTCCGGGCCGAGGGCGCGGACCGTCCCCGAGACCTCGAGACCTGGGCGGTGCGGCCAGGTCGCGTAGCCGGCGTCGCCCCGGCGGGCCATCACGTCGACGAAGTTCAGTCCGGCGTAGGCGACGTCGATCGTCAGCTCGCCCGGCCCCGGAGCCGGTTCGTCGATCTCGGCCACCACCGAGTTCTCGGCGCCGCCGGGCGCGGTCATCACCAAGGCGCGCATCTGTGGATCCCCTCCTGCGAGTACGATGTCTTTCGAAGTTCTACGAACGACGAAATTAGTACCACGGATATTCGATAGATGTCGAACATCGCTGTTCAGGAGGTCTGTCATGGTTCGCTCGCAGCAGCGCCGCACCCCGCTCCACCATCCGGACGTCGAGGAGATCGACCTGCTCGACGTCCTGCACGCCCTCGCCGACCCCACCAGGATGGCCATCGTCCAGACCCTGTGGGCCGAACCGGAGCGGGCCTGCGGGACCTTCCCGGTCGATGTCGCGCCCTCCACCCTCAGCCACCACTTCAAGGTGCTCCGCGAGTCCGGGGTTATCCGTCAGCGCGGCGAGGCCAACCGGCGGCTGAACGAGCTGCGCCGCGACGAACTCCAGGCGCGCTTCCCCGGGGTGCTCGACGCGGTCCTCGCCGCAGCGGGTCCGATCGAGTCCGGCCCGATCGAGGCCGATCCCGTCGAGCAGGGCTCGATCGAGGCCGGCTGAAGCGGCGTGCCCGGCGCCGGTCGCCGGCCTGGCGCCGGGCCGGGAGGGACCGGGGTCACGCCGCCCGGTCGAGGAACCGGGTCAGACGGTCGTTCAGCGGACCGGGGTCGGCCATCGGCATGGCGTGGTGCGAGACGCCGGGCAGCACCTCGGCCTCGACGTGCGGGAGCAGTGTCCGGGCGGCGGCCGCGACCCGTGCGCCGTCGTGGGTGCGGCTGCGTTCCGCCGTCAGCACCAGTGTCGGGACGGTCAGCGCCCGCAGCTGTCCGGCCGACGGGCGCGGGCCGGTGACGGGCTTCGCGCGCGGGAAGTCGGCCGCGCCCAGCGCGTGGACGGCGGACCAGGCGGGGTCGATCAGTCCGGCGGCCGGTGCCCCGCCGGTCTCCCAGGCGATGAAGGCGCGGGCCCGCGCGGCGGTCGGGCGGAGCAGCAGGGGAACGGCCCGCAGCAGATATCCCGGCCGGAACCCGGCGAAGCACCGGGTGGGGTCCAGCAGGGCGAGTCGCGTGACCCGGTCCGGGGCGTGCAGCGCGTAGCCGAGGGCCGTCCAGCCGCCGTACGAGTGGCCGACCACGGCGGTCGAGGCGAGGCCGAGCCGGTCGAGGACGCCGTCCAGCCATCCGGTCAGGTCCTCGGCGCGCCGGATCGGACGGCCGTCGCGCACGCTGCGGCCCGCGTCGCCGATCGGGTCGACGGCGTACACGCGGTGGGTGGCCGCGAGCGCCGCGACGTTGGCGTACCAGACCGTCGAGGTGGCGCCGCCGCCGGGCAGCAGCACCACGGGACGGCCGTCCGCGGGTCCGCAGGCGTTGACCCGCGTGGTTCCGTACTCGGAGCGGCAGTCGATCGGCGTCGCCGGGAGGGGCCACCGGGCCAGTGCGGTGTCGTAGGCGGCGAGGAAGGCCGCCTCGGCGCCGGGTGTCCGGAACTCCGGCCGCTCGGCCGTTCGGGTGGTGCGGCTCGTGGATGTGCTCATGGTGCGCCCCCGGATCTGGCAGGATCTACTCGCCGAGAAATAGTCTCGCCAAGCAATACACTCGCTGAGCGAGATAATAGATCGGCGAGCAATCCGGCGGAAGCCACGGTGGACGGAAGAAGGACCATGGGGACGGAGACGGGCTCGGCGGGCGCCGCCGACGGCTCGATGCAGCTGGTGCACCTGCTGCGGGCGCTCACCGTCGAACTCGACCTGCTCGGCGGCGAGTTCGCGGGCCTGCACGGACTGCACCCGACCGATCTGCGGGCCCTGATCGCCCTGCTGGACGCCGCGCGGGCCGGTACGGAGCTGACGCCCGGCCGACTGGGGGAGCAGCTGCACCTCAACTCGGCCGGGACGACGGCCCTGGTCGACCGGCTGGAACGGCTCGGGCACATCCGGCGGGTGCGGGACACCCGGGACCGCCGCCGGGTGCTGCTCGTGGTCGAGGAACGGGCGGTGGAGCTCGGGCAGTCGTTCTTCGGCCCGCTGATCGGCGGGATGGTGGCGGCCCTCGGTGACTTCGACGCGGCCGAACTGGCGGCGGCCCGCCGCTTCCTGGTCACGATGGCGCAGGTCGTCGCGGCCACCAGGGAGGGTCCGGCCGACGCAGCCGCGGCGCGGTGATCCGGGGCCCCGGCCGGTGCGCGGAACGGCCCCGGGCCCACCGGAGGGGAGATCCGGTGGGCCCGGGGCCCTCGACCGCGCCGCGTCAGCCGGTGACCGGCGCCGTCAGGTCGTACACCGTGGTGGTGCCGACGGTCTTGGCCGTGTAGTGGGCGGCCACCCAGGCGGCGATCTGCTCGGACTCCGAGTTCGAACCGCCGCGCATGGCGCCGCCGCCGAGGCGGGAGCCCGCCGTGGTGCCCGGGCCCTCGCCGGTGGCCCTGCCGGTGGCCGAGCGGGCGCCGCCGCCCATGCCGCCGCCGATGAAGTAGTGGATCCTCCCCTCCTTCACGTACTGCTGGAAGCCCGCCAGGCTCAGCGAGGGATCGGTGCCGTTGAAGCCGCCGAGGGCCATCACCGGTTCGCCGGTGGCGAGTTGGTAGCTGGCCTGGTTCTGCGACCCGACGGTCGCCGCGACCCAGGTGTACGAACCGGCGTTCTGCTTGAGCAGGGTGGCGAGCTCGTTGCCGACCCGGGCACCCTCCAGCAGCCCGCCCATGCCGCCGCTCATGCCGCCAATGCCGCCTGCGCCGCCGCGCCCGAACTCCCGCCAGGATCCGGCAGCGCCGCCCTGGCCGTTCCGGGAACCCTGGCCGCGCTGTCCGCCGAAGCCGCCGGGGAAGCCGCCGCCCGGGCCACCGCCGGGGAACCCGCCGCCCGGGCCACCACCGGGGAACCCGCCGCCCGCCCGGCCTGCACGCTGCCCGCCCTGGCCGTCGAAGCCGCCGGGGAAGCCGCCGGGCCCGAAGCCGTCACCGCTCGCCACCCTGGGCCCGGCCGTCACGATCGAGCCGGTGTGCGCGGTCCCGACGGTGTCCAGCGCGTAGGCCGTCGGACCGCCGAACGCGGCCGCCAGCCCGGCCAGTCCGACCACCGCCGCCACCCGCCCGGCCAGTCGGCCCGCCAGCAGCAGGGCCGCCGCCGCCAGCACGCCGCCCACCAGCACGGCCCACCGCAGCCACGGCAGGAAGGTGGAGCTGCGGCCCAGCAGGACGTACGACCACACCGCCGTGCCTGCCACGACACCGGCCAGCAGCGCCGCGTACGGAAGCCGTCTGCGGGCCCGCCAGAGCCCGTCCGCGCCCATGCCGACCAGGGCGGCGACGGCGGGGGAGAGGGCGACGGTGTAGTACTGGTGGAAGATGCCCGACATGAAACTGAAGACCAGGCCGGTGCAGACCAGCCAGCTGCCCCAGACCAGGAAGGCGGTCCGGGCGCTGTCGGTACGGGGGCGGCGCCGGGTCGCCCAGAGGCCGAGGACCAGCAGGACCAGGGCGGCCGGGATCAGCCAGGCGATCTGGCCGCCGATGTCGCTGCCGAAGAGCCGGGTGATGCCGGTGGTGCCCCAGTGGCCGGTCGCGCCGCCGCCGGTTGCGGGTCCGCCGCCGACGCTGCCGCGCTCGTCGCCGGTCAGCCGGCCGAGGCCGTTGTAGCCCAGCGCGACCGACAGGAAGCTGTTGTCCTGCGAGCCGCCGATGTACGGGCGGGAGGAGGCCGGGGTCAGCTCGACGATCGCCACCCACCAGCCGGCGGAGACCAGCAACGCCAGCCCGCCGAGCAGCAGTTGGCGCACCCGGCGCCAGAGTCCGGTCGGTGCCACCACCAGGTGGATCACCGCGAAGGCGGGCAGGATCAGGAACGCCGCCAGCGTCTTGGTGAGGAAGGCGAAGCCGAACATCACGCCGACGAAGACCATCCACCGCGTGCTCGCGGTCTCGGTGGCCCGTACCAGCCCGTACGCGGCGAGCGAGAGCAGCAGCACCAGCAGCGCGTCCGGGTTGTTGAAGCGGAACATCAGTGCGGCGACCGGGGTGAGCGCCATCGCGGCGCCCGCGACCAGTCCGCCCAGTGCCGAGAAGCGGCGGCGCACCGTCGCGTAGACCGTGCCGACCGTGGCGACCGCCATCAGGGCCTGCGGGGCGAGCAGGCTGAAGGAGTCGAGCCCGAGGATGCGGGCCGAGATCTCCATCGGCCACAGGAACATCGGGGGCTTGTCCACGGTGATGAAGTTCGCGGAGTCCGAGGAGCCGTAGAAGAACGCCTTCCAGCTCTGGATGCCCGCCTGCACGGCGGCCGAGTAGAAGGCGTTGGCCCAGCCGGAGACCGAGATGTTCCAGAGGTAGAGCACGGCGGTCGCGGCCAGCAGGGCGAGCAGCGCGGGACGGACCCACTGTGGGTCGTCCGGGCGCCCGCGCCAGGTGCGGACCGGGAGGGTCCGGAGCCGCTCGGCCCAGGAGGACGGCCCCTTGGGACCGGCCGCGGGCGGGTCGGCCGGCGGGAAGAGCGGTTGGGCCGTGACGCTCGGGACGCTCGTCGGGGGGGCCGGCGGCGGGTAGTTCGCAGCCCCGGGCCACGGTTCTTCGGTCGGAGGGACGGAACTGGTCGAGGTCATGGCACCACGCTCGGGTGCCTCGCTGAGATTCCGATGAGTCCCAGCTATGAGCGTGGTGTGATCTCGGCTGGGGCGCGGGGCGCGGGGCGCGGGGCGCGGGGATCGAGGTCCGAGGCCCGGGCCCCGCGAGGGCGACTACGCGGGCTTCGCCGGCTGAGGCGGCGTCAGGCGCTTGCCGAGCCACTCCAGGGCGGGCGGGATCTCCCGGGTCCAGGTGTGGAAGTTGTGGCCGCCGCTGTCCAGGGTGATGGTGGACATCGCGGTCGGGGCCTTGAACGCGGAGACCATCCGCTGGGTCGCGGCGTAGTTCTCCTCGTTCGGGCTGGTCGCCAGCAGCAGCGAGACCGGGGCGGCGGGCTTGTTCTTCAGCCGCCACAGCAGGTCGTTCTCCCGCTTGAGCTCGGCGTTCCCACCGAACAGGTCGCCGGTGGTGGGGTCGTTGGAGACGCTGTAGTAGCCGGAGTAGGACGCGGCCGCCCGGTACGCGTCGGGCTTGCGCAGCGCGAACTTCAGTGCGCAGTAGCCGCCGGTGGAGTCACCCATCGCCGCGCGCGCGTCGGGCTGGTCCAGCACCCGGTAGTCGGCGGACATCGCCTTCGGCAGGTCCTCGGTGAAGAAGGTCTCGACCTTCGGCCCGCCGGGGACGTCCATGCACTCGGTGTCGCGGTTGCCGGACAGCGTCGGCTGCATCATCACCAGGACGGTGGGCGGCAGTTGCTTGCTCTCGATCGCCTTGAGCGTGGACGCCGGGTACTGGAGCAGGCTGATCAGCTTCTCGGCGTTCCCCGGGTACCCGGAGAGCACCAGCGCCATCGGGAACCGCTGCCCGGAGTAGCCGGGCTGGAAGTACTGCGGCGGCAGGTAGACGTACCCCTTCCCGACCAGGCCGGAGCCGTCGCCGCTGATCCGCACCTGCTGGATCAGGCCGGACTGCTCCTTGGCCGATCCCTGCGCGGAGTACATCTTCTGCTCGCCGGTGACGGAGATCGCCTTGCCGCCCGGCTTGTGGTCGACCACCGTGCCGGGGCCGCCGTCCAGACCGAGCAGGTCGCTCCAGGTGCTGTAGAAGCCGAAGTACGAGTTGGCCACCAGCGCGAGCGCGGCCAGTACCGAGATCTGGGTGACGAAGAACGCGCCGATCCTGCCCGCCCAGGCGCGCCAGCTCCGCCCGCCCAGCCGGGGCCAGAGCCACATCGTGGCGGCGAAGACGGCGATCGCCAGCACACTGGCGATGATCTGCAGTGGAATTCCGGTCAGGCTTGGCACCCGCCGATCGTAGTTGACCTCCCGGACCGGCCTCCGGCACCCCCCTTACCGCCGGCCGCGCAGCACTGAGGTGCAGGTCGGACGGGGTGTCGGCGCCGTGGGTGCCCCGAGCGCGGGTGTTCGGGTGCCCGGGTGCCCGGGGCGCGGGGCGTCTCCCCACCCGGGACGGTCACGGTGCCGACCCAGGCCCGGCACCGCGCTGCCCGACACCCCGCTGCGAGGGGCCGTGGTCCCGGCGGCGTCGGCCCGGACGGTGGCGCTGTCCCCGGGGCGGGTACGGGGGTAAACCCCCTGCCGGGGAGGCCAGTGGCCACCATGGTCCGCCCGCGGCCGTTTTCCTAGCGTGGACGACGACGTTGACCCGCTGAGGAAGGCACACCATGGCACTGCGCCGCGACCGCACCCGCACCGAGCAACAGCATCCGGCGCCGCCGGCGATCGAGCTGCGTGCGGTGCGGCGCAGCTACGGCCGGGGCGAAGGTGCGGTGCAGGCGCTGCGTGGCGTCGACCTGGTGCTGCCGCGCGGGAGTTTCACCGCGGTGATGGGCCCGTCCGGGTCCGGCAAGAGCACGTTCCTGCAGTGCGCGGCCGGTCTGGACCGGCCGAGTTCGGGGGAGGTGCTGCTCGGCGGCGTGGAGATCACCGGGCTGAGCGAGAACCGGCTGACCGAGCTGCGGCGCAGCCGGATCGGCTTCGTCTTCCAGTCGTTCAACCTGCTGCCCTCGCTGACGGTGCAGCAGAACGTGCTGCTGCCGCAGCGGCTCGCGGGCGAGCGCCAGGACCGGCGGCGGGCCGGGGAACTGCTGGCCCGGGTGGGTCTGGCGGAGCACGGCGGACGCCGGCCCGGTCAGCTCTCCGGCGGGCAGCAGCAGCGGGTGGCGATCGCCCGTGCGCTGATCACCGGGCCCGAGGTGGTGTTCGCGGACGAGCCGACCGGCGCGCTGGACACCCGAACGGCGCACGAGGTGCTCGGGCTGCTGCGGCAGGCGGTGGACACGATGGGAGCCACCGTCGTGATGGTCACCCACGACCCGGTGGCCGCCTCGCACGCGGACCGGGTGCTGTTCCTGGCGGACGGTGCGATCGCCGACGAGCTGTGGTACCCCGAGCCGGCGGCGGTGGCCGACCGGATGCTCTCGCTCACGGCGGTGGCGCAGGGGCGGCCGGCGGGTGCGGCGGCATGAGCAACGGTCTGGCGCGTGCCTCGGTACGCTTCCGGCCCGCGTCCTTCGTGGGCAGTTTCGTCGCGCTGCTGTTCGGCGCCGCGATCATCACCGCCTGCGGCACCCTGCTGCAGAGCGGACTCACCGCGCATCTCGCACCCGTGCGGTACGCGCAGTCGCCGGTGGTGGTCGCCGCCGATCCGTACGTCAGGATCAGCGTCAGACACGGAGCGGACACCGACGAGAACAGGACCGCGCTGCCGGAGCGCGCCCGGGTGGACCTCGCGCTGGCGGCGCGGATCGCGGCCCGGCCCAAGGTCGCCGCCGCCGTGCCCGATCTGGCCTTCCCGGTGCAGTCCCCGGCACTGCCGGGCCTCACCGGCCGGGGCTACTCGTCGATCGGCATCACCGCCCCCGGCACCGCCGCGCCGGCCGGGGGCCGCGCCCCCGGCGCCGGTGAGGTGGTGCTGGACGAAGCCACCGCGCGGGCCGCGAAGCTGCGGACCGGTGACCGGGTTGCGCTCACCGCTCCCGCAGGCGGCGCGGACTACCGCATATCCGGCCTGGTCCCGGCACAGCCGGGCGGCGGCAGCGCCTGGTTCGCCGACGCGGTGGCGGGGCAGCTGTCCGGACATCCCGGCCGGGTGGACGCCGTCGCCGTCACGGCACGCGAGGGCGTCTCGGCCCACGAGCTGGCCCGGCAGGTGCGGCAGGCGGTCGGCGGCGACGCCGAGGTGCTGACCGGCGACGACCGCGCGGCGGCGGAACAGCCGGCCCTGGCACAGGGGGCCGAGGTCCTCACCGGCCTGGGTGGGTCCTTCGGCGGAATCGCCGTCATGACGGCCGTCTTCGTGGTGGCGGGAACGGTCGCGCTGGCCACCGGCCAACGGGCCCGCGAGTTCGCCCTGCTGCGCGCGATCGGCGCCACCCCGCGCCAGATCCGCCGCACCATCGCCACCGAGGCGGTGCTGGTCGCCCCGGTCGCCGCCGCGCTCGGCGTGCTGCCCGGGTTGGCCCTGGCCCGCTGGTGGTTCGACGAGCTCGTCTCGCGCGGCGCGGTGCCCGAGGGGGTCAGGCTGGACATCGGTCCGCTGCCGATGCTGGCGGCGGTGGCGCTGAGCCTGCTGGCCGCGCTCGCCTCCGGCTACTCGGCCGCGCGGCGGCCCGCCAGGCTCCGGCCGAGCCAGGCACTGGGCGAGACCGCGGTGGAGGGTGGCCGTCCCGGCGCGGTACGGACGGCCATCGGCCTGGTCGCGGCGGCCGGGGGTGTGGTGCTGGCCGTGGTCGCCGCCGACCTGCGCGGCGCGGACGCCGCCAACACCGCCCTCGGTGTGGTCATGTGCTTCCTGCTGGCGGTCGCCCTGCTCGGCCCGCTGCTGGCCCGGACGGCCACCACCGTGCTCGGCCTGCCGCTGCGGGCGGGCGGCGCGGGCGCCCCCGGTTCGCTGGCGGCCGACAACACCCGGGCCAACGCCCGGCGGCTGGCTTCCGCGATCACCCCGATCGTGATGGTCACCGCCTTCTGCGGGACCCTGTTGTTCATGCAGAGCACGATCAGGCACGTCTCCGGCGAGCAGGTGCGCAGCGGGGTCGTCGCCGACCACGTGCTCGGCTCCACCGCTGCCGGACTCCCGGCCGACACCGCCGAACGGGCCGTCCGGGTGCCGGGAGTGGCGGCGGCGATCGGCGTCCTGCGCACCGGGGCGGTCTACCGGTCCGGCGACGTCCTTGCCTCGGCGCCCGCGCTGGGCGTCTCCGGTGACCCGGCGCAGCTGCCCGAGGTGCTCGATCTCGGCGTCCGCAGCGGGTCGTTGAGCGCGCTCGGGGGCTCCGGCGACACGGTCGCGCTGGCCGGCACACTGGCCGACAGTCTGGGCGTCGAGGTCGGTGACCGCGTCCCGCTCTGGCTCGGCGACGGCACCAGGGTGCAGCCGAAGGTCGTCGCGACGTACGAACGCGGTCTCGGGTTCGGACAGTTGCTGCTGCCCCGGGCCGCGGTGGCCGGGCACGTGAGTGCCGGGTACGACAGCCAGGTGCTGGTGCGCGACGTGCGGGGGGCCGACCGGGCGGCGGTCGTCGGGCGGCTGGCTGGGCTGGGCGCGCCGGGCCTGACCGTCCTGGACGCCGCCGGCTACGCCGCCCAGGCGGACCGGGACCAGGAGATCAGCGCCTGGGCGAACACCGTGATGGCCGGGGTGCTGGGCGGCTTCGCGGCCGTCGCCGCCGCCAACACGCTGGTGATGACGGTCCTCGACCGCCGCCGAGAGGTCGGACTGCTCCGGCTCGCGGGTACCACGCGCCGTCAGGTGCGGGGCATGATGCGCTGGGAGGCACTGCTGGTGGCCGCCACCGGGCTGCTGGTCGGCGGCGTCATCGCCTGGATCACCCTGGTACCGATCGCCAGGGGCATCACCGGCGCCGCACCCCACGTACCGCTCACCACCGCGCTCCCGCTGGCAGCCGGCGCGGTGCTGCTCAGCCTCGTCGCGACGGCCCTGCCGACCCGGGCGCTGCTGCGGATCCGTCCGGTGGAGGCCGGTGCCGGACGGCAGTGACGGCCCGTCACCGGTGGGGCGCGGGGCCGGTCCCGGGGCCGTCGGTACCGCCCCGCCCGCCGGTCGGGCCCGGTCGTCCTGCGCCGGTGAGCGGTGCGACGGCGGCTGTGACGGTAGCTGTGGCGGTGGCTGTGACCGGGCGCCGACCGGTGGTGCCCCGAGGTGTCCGCAGCCGGTCCGGCCGGGTCGGCGCCCCACACCACGGTGGGGGTGGCAGACTGGTCGGCGTGCAGCGTCTCCATCCCCAACCCATGGCAGTGGCACCGGAGTCGGGCCGGGCCGGGTGGCTCGCGCAGACGTACCGCTATCCGGCCGAGGTGGTGGGGGAGCGGCCGTGGGTGCGGGCGTGCATGGTGTCCGGGCTGGACGGTGCGGCGGTGTGGCAGGGCCGGTCGGGCGGCCTGTCCGGTCCTGCGGACGCGGAACTGCTGGCCGTGCTGCGGGGGTTGGCCGACGTCGTGCTGGTGGGCGCCGGGACGGCGCGCAGCGAGCGGTACGGGCCGGCCGACGTGCACCCGGGGCTGGCGCGGGCCAGGCTCGCCGCCGGGCAGGAACCGGCGCCCGCGATCGCCGTGGTGAGCGGCAGCCTGGACCTCGACCCCGGATCGGACCTCTTCAGCCGCCCCCCGGCGTCCCCCGGCGCGCGGACGCTGGTGATCACCGCAGCTCGGGCGCCGGCCGCGGCCCGGCAGGCGCTGGAACGGGTCGCCGAGGTGGTCGTCGCGGGTGAGGAGGCGGTCGAACCGGCCCTGGCCGTGCTGGAGTTGGAGCGGCGTGGGCTGCGCCGGGTGCTCTGCGAGGGCGGTCCGCGGCTGCTCGCCGGGTTGTGGGCCGCCGATCTGCTGGACGAGCTCTGTCTGACCGTCTCACCGATGCTCACGGGCGGCGGGGGCCCGCGCATTCTCCACCAGGACGGCCTGCACCAGGACGGCCTGCCCCAGGACGGCCTGCGCCGGCGCGGCGTTCACCGGCGCGGCGGCGGGGGCGAGGCGGGCCGGACCCCGATGGTCCTGGCGGCCGTCCTCGCGGAGGACGACTTCCTCTTCACCCGCTACACCCGTCAGGCGCGGGCCTGAGCGACCTGCGCCGGGGCCGGTTCCGCACCCTCCCGGGCGGGGGCCGGGCGGGCGTCCCCGCCGGTGTGTCCGCAGGTCTCCCGGCAGGTCTCCCGGTGGGTGCGGCAGTCGTGTTCCACCTGGTCGAGGACCGCTCGTGCGGTGTCGATCCTGGCCGCCAGCCGGTCCAGCACCCAGACCCGGGCCGCCGTCGCCAGGCCGACGTTGCTGCCGCCTTCGGAGATCTCGCCCGGGGGAGTCCAACACCCGTTTCTGGCACGCCGTTTCACCAGGTCGTCGGCCTCGTGCAGGACCGAGTTCACGGCACTGTGGATCTCCATCCGGCGGTCGTAGGACCACTGCGGGTCCGAGGACTGTCCGAGCTGCCGCTCGAACCGGCTGAGGGTGGGCGGGCTCTGCCAGCGCCAGCCGCTCCGCCGCAGGGCGTCGACCCGGCCGAGGGCGGCCGCCACCGTCTCCTCGGTGAGCGGGACGTGGTGGTCCGTGCAGCGGATCGTGCCGGGCTCCCCGAGCATCCAGCCCTGGGCGACGGCCTCACAGGCCAGCAGCAGTCCGAGCCCCGCCGTACCGGCCGGGTCCGGCCAGCCGCCGAGGGCGCGCAGCAGGTCGGTGCGCGCGGTCAGCGTCGTCCCCAGGGCGGGAAGCCGGCCCGCCCTGAGCCCGTCCGCCAGTACGCCCGGGCGGATCGGTCCGGCCGGGGGGCCGTCGGGACCGGCCGCCAGGGTCTCGTCGGGCAGCAGGTCCAGGCCCGGGGAGAGGCACCAGCCGAGCTCGGGGTGCCCGGTCATGATCTCGACGTCCCGGCGCAGCGCGCCCTGGGGGAGCAGCCCGTCGGCGTCCAGGGTCCGCAGCAGCGTGCCCGTGGCCCTGGCCAGTGCCCCGTTGGGCGAGGCCGGCGCGGTCTTCGGGCCGGTCCCGGGGGAGACCCGGCGGTCGTCGGGCAGCCCGGCCTCCGCCAGGTTCCGGACGCCCTCGACGACCCACTGCCACTCCCACCCGGTGGGCAACTGCTGGGCGGCCAGCGAGCGGTACGCCTCCGGGAGGCGGTGGTGTCCGCCGTCGGGCACGACGGTGACCACGCTGACGGTGGGCATTGCTGCCGCCTTTCCGGGGGTTGCGGGCGTGCCATTGGCCGTTCGCAGCCGATCGTAGGGGCTGAGGTGCGGATTGGTGAAGAGTCGTCGACGCTGGGTGACCGGCCGGGCCGCGCAGCCGGCTGGCGAAAGGGAGCGGATTCCTCCATCTGTCCCGGGCGGCAAGGGACTTGTACGCTCGTGGCATGGTGAGAAGCGGGGGAGTGTCGGTATTCCTGATCGTCGGGCTGGTGATGTACTTCGTCCCGACCGTGGTTGCGTTCCTGCGGGACACCCGGAACAAGGGGGCCGTCGTGGTCGTCAACCTGTTCCTGGGCTGGACGTTCATCGGCTGGGTGGTCGCGCTGGCGATGTCCTTCGGCGGTGCGCGCTCGCAGGAGTAGACGGGCCCGCAGGAGCGGACGGGCTCGCGGGAGCGGGCGGGCTCAGCGGCGCCGGCCCAGCCGCCGGAGCCGCAGGACGTCCGGAGCGCACTCGTCCTCCCGGCGGAAGCCCGCCTCGGTGAGCTCGTCGTCGAGTTCCTCGTCGGTCAACGGCCACTGGTGGAAGGTCTCCTCGGCCCGGCGGATCTCCCGGCTCCGGCGGTGCACCAGGTAGAGGTAGTCCAGCCGGATGCGGTCGTGCTCGGGGCGTTCGGTCAGCCAGGCGCTGTAGGTGTCGGCACCGACGCGGGCCTCGCCGACCCGGTGGCGCTTCGGCCCGGCGGGGAGGGCGGCGGGCGGGCGGTCCATGAGCAGCAGGCCGTCCGGGAGCAACCAGCCCGCGAGCGAGTGCCAGACCGCGTGGCGTTCGACCGGCGGCAGGCAGGCGACCACCCGGAAGCAGACGGCGAGGTCCGCCCGGGCCGGGAGCGCGAGCTGCTGGGCCCGGCAGGGGTGGACCGTCACCCGGCCGAGGGCGTCGGGGCCGGCGGCGGAGAGCCGGGAGAGCAGGACCGTCCGCATGGCTGCGGCCGGTTCGACCACGTCGACGGGGACGGACGAGGCGCCGAGCAGGATGCCCGTGACCAGGCCGGTACCCGCGCCGAGCTCGACGATGCCGACCCGGGCGGCCGCGGCCGGACCGCTCAGCGCGAGCGCGTGCCGCCGGTACTCCGCGCCGTGCAGGACGTCGTAGAACTCCGCCGAGACCGCGTAGGCGCCCGCCGCGAGGTCCGCCTCCGGGCCTGCGGCGCCGGACACTTCTTCCTCCACCCGTCCATCATCATCGCGACTCGGCCGCCGCTCAAAGGCGGTCCGTGGTCCGACGCTCCCGGTGCGGCTCCCATCGCAGTGAGTCACCCCGGCACCCGAGCTCGGGCACCGGTCCCGAAGGCTCGAATAGTGAATTTTAGTATTGTTCCCCGACGGAGATCTTGACGCGGGGACCGGCATTCCATCGGAGCGCGGTCGACCCCGGCACTGCACAAGGGGGACCGGCCCGTGAGCCCGAGTTCAGCACCGCAGGACACGCAGGACGGCGCGCCCGAAGCCGTACGGCCACGGCGGGCCGGCCGCGAGTGGGGCCGCCGGACCGTGCTCGGCACCGGACTGGCCGCCCTCTCGCTGACCGGTCTCGGCGGCATGTTCCGGGCCGCCCCGGCCCCCGACACGACCGTGCTGGCGGACCTCGCGGGGGCCGGCGGCGCGCCCGCCGGTGAGCGCTGGCGCGGCTCGTACCTGCAGATCATCGCCCACCCCGACGACGACCTGTACTTCATGAACCCGCTGCTCCAGCGCTCGATCGCGGAGGGTTCCACGGTGGCGACCGCGGTGCTGACCGCGGGAGAGGCGGACGGCAGGAACAGTCCCACCGACGACGACCGGGAACACGAGAAGACCCCGGCGGACAAGCCCGGTTACACCGAGGCCCGGCACAACGGCCTGCGCTCGGCGTACGCGCTGATGGCCACCGGCAACCAGCGGGCCGCCTGGCGCCGCGAGGTGGTGACCCTCGGCGACGGTGCCCAGGTGGAGCGCTGCACCCTCGCCGAGCGCCCGGCCGTCCAGCTGTACTTCTTCAACCTCGCCCAGAACCTGCACGGCTCGGCCAAGGCCCCCGACGGCACCGGCGTCCGGATGCGGACGCTCTGGTCCGGGGACGTCCCGCTGGAGAGCACCCTGCCCGGAACCGGTGCACCGGTCACCGCGCCGCAGGACTTCAGCCGCGACCGGGTCACCGCCTGCCTGCTCGACCTGCTGAAGCAGCGCAGGCCGACCGTGGTCCGCACGCTCGACCCGGACCCCGAGCACGACCCGTACCAGCCGGGCATCTCGCCCGCCGACCACATCGACCACACCGCCACCGCCCAGTTCGTGCTGGCCGCCCTCCGTGCGTACACCGAGGAGACCGGCGCCCGGCCGGTGGTCGAGCACTTCCGCGGCTACACCAGCAAGTTCTGGCCGTCCAACCTGAGCGCCGCGGCCAAGGCCGAGAAGCGCAGCTACCTGATGCCGTACGCGGGCTTCGGCGCGCCGTGCCCGGCGGACAACTGCGGTGACTACCAGGTGCGGCCCGACCCCGGGGACTCCACCCACCTGATCAGCAGCGCCTACCGCTACACCCCGGCCACCGACTGGCTGGTGAAGGACGGCACCGGTCGGCTGAACGCCTTCGCGGTCCTCGGCGGCCGGGTAGCCCACTGGACCGAGCGCGCCCCGGGGAGCGGCAGCTGGGGCGAGGCCGGCCAGCTGACCGGCGACTGGCTGCTGCCCAGGCTCCAGGTGGGCGTGGACCGGTCCGGCCGGATCCAGCTGGTCGCGCTGCGGCGCTGGGCGGGGGACAAGGACACGGTCGGAGCCGAGGTGGTCCGGGCCGTGCAGACCGCGCCCGGCGGTGACTTCGGCGCCTGGGAGTCGCTGGAGGGCCCGGACTACGGCAACTCCGACCACCGGGTGCGGCGCGAGATCGGCGCGCCGGCCACCGCCTTCGACGCGGACGGGCGACTGCACGTCTTCGTCCGCAACTTCGCCCACGGCCTGAGCCACCGCCAGGAGCTGCCCGGCGGCGGCTTCGGTCCGTGGCAGAAGCTCGGCGGCTCGGTCCTGCAGGACGCGGTGACCGCCTTCACCGGCCACGACGGCGCGGTCCAGGTCTTCGCCACCGACACCCACGGCGTGCTGCGCTGGCGGCAGGAGCGTGCGGGCGGCGGGTTCCGGATGGAGCGGATCGGCATCCCGGTGCCGGTCGCCGGGGCGGTGACCCCGGTGGAGTCCACACCCGGCCGGCTCACCCTGTACTACCGCGAGGCCGGCACCGCCAACGTGGTGGTCTACCGGCAGGAGTCCGACGGGGTGCACTGGCCGCCGCTGCCGGCCGTCCTCGGCGGACACGACGGCACCGGGGAGATCGCCGCGGCCCGTTGGGGATCGGGCAGGAACGGCGCGGGCAGCGGGACGGCGGTGGCCGACCGCGCCGGCTCCGGGCTGCTGAGCCTGCTGGTCGCCGCACCTGGCACGCCGGGCGTCGGCTGGGCGGAGAGCGGCGGGCAGCTGGTGTACGCCCCGGCCCTGGCCGAGGACTCGACGGGTCGCATGGTGGCGGCCGTGATCGGCGTCGACGCCCGGCTGCACACCACCCGGCAGTCGACCGCGGACAGCGCCAGCCCCTTCGGCCCCTGGACCACCGTCTGACGGCGCCTTCGGGGCGCGGGGCCCCACGCCCCGACCCGCCCGGGGGCCGTCCCCGGGCGGGAAGGGTCAGCGCTTTTCGAAGGGGCTGGGCTGCGGGAAGTACGCGTCCAGGAACGGCTGCAGCAGTTGCAGCTGGTTCGGCAGGTCCTTGCGGTCGGACACCGTGTCGTTGATGCAGAAGACGTCCAGGTCGCGAGCCGCGAGGATGCGGGCGAGCCGCCGCGAGGTGCTCTGGTGCATCAGGTCCAGATAGGCGTACTTGAGCTCGGACGGCACGGCACGGGCGCTGTGGTAGCCGTAGTAGTGGTGCAGCGAGGAGGCCACCGACAGGTCCGAGGGGCTGCGGAAGCGGGCCTCGGAGGTCGCCTGGTGCAACTCCTTGAAGTGCTCCTCGATCTCGGAGAGCACCTCGCGCCGCAGCGCGTGCGGCACGTGCTGCATCTTCTGCACCAGGGTGCTGCCGAAGTCCTCCTCGATCAGCCGGCGGTTGTTCTTGGCCGCCGCGGAGACCGGGGAGTCCAGCAGTGAGGGGGTGCCCAGCGGCACCGCGGCCACCGAGGGGAAGAACTTGCTCAGCCCGTTGGAGTGGAAGAACAGCTGCGGAGAGATCGGACGTCCCAGGAAGACGTCGTCGTTGAAGTAGAGGAACTGCTCGGACAGTCCCTCGATGTGGTGCAGCTGGCTCTCGATGGCGTGCGAGTTGAAGGTCGGCAGGGCCGTCTGGTCGCGGAATATCTCCCGGTGGCTGAGCACCTTGATCCGGGGGTTGGAGGTGTCCAGCCAGGACGGCGTCTGGTCGTCGGTGACCAGGTAGACGGTGCGCACCCAGGGCGCGTTGAGGTGCAACGACCGCAGCGAGTAGCGCAGTTCGTCGCGGCTCATGTAGCGCGCGTCGTTGGCGGCCTCGGGGTTGAGGTCCTGGGCGGAGCCGTCGGCCTCGGCGCGGCGGCGCTGCCAGGCCGGGTCGTTGCCGTCCACCCAGGTGTAGACCACGTCGATCGGGAAGCGGATGTCCTCGGGCAGGGCGTGGACGAACTCGGGCCGGGTCGGGACCGGGTTGTCGGGCCGGTCCCAGGCCTCCAGCCGGGTGAACATGCCGACCGGCCCGTCGACCGGCTCGTGCCAGGCGGGAACCCGTTCGGTCACCCGGTTGCGGCGGGGGGCGACCAGATCGCCGTCCTCGGGCACCCAGAACTCGATGTCGCAGCCGTACTCGTGGCCCAGCACGTAGGTGGCGCCGGGGTCGGCGTGGAACCAGGTCATCCGGATGACCTCGGCCTGCGCGAGGGTGGTCCAGGTGTGCTTCTCGAAGCCTGGCTCGGAGCGGGTCGGCACGGTGGACCGGTCGGACGGCACGGCCGAGACGTAGCCGGGGACGGTGCCGCACAGTGCGGCGAGCGCCCGGTGCGCGGCCGGCCGGTCGGCCCGGGAGACGGCGAGGACGGCGGAGGTCTCCTGCATGCCGCGGACGGCGAAGCAGTCGATCCCGGCCTCGGCGAGGGCGGAACGCACCAGGGTGAGGTTGTCGTTGCGGGCCTGCCGCGGGGAGACGTCCGGGCGGAGGCTGACGATCTTCCGGGCCTTGCCGACCTGGAGCAGCGTGACCCGGCCGGACTCGAACAGCGCGGGGTGGCGCTTGGCCAGCAGCCCGCCGTGCACCGTGGCGACCTTCTGCTGGACCGAGAGCGTGCGGGACAGCCGGTGGATCACCTGGGTGCGGAGCTCGTACGGGACCATGCCGGCGATCGCCGCACGGCTGCGCTCGGGGAGCAGCCGCCGGTACACCCGGACGACCTTCGAACGCTCCGACTGGAGCACGCCGACCGTGCTGCGGACGGGCGGTGCGACGGGCGGCTGGTTCTTGGCGCGGACCGCCATCTGCCCGGTAGGGCCGTCGTCTATTTGCGAGCCAGCCAACGTATCCCCCTGGTGCATGGATTCCGGAGCTCACCGTCCGTCAGTCGGATCGGACACTTAATTTCATCACATCTTCATCCCCCTCAGTCTTGAGTCAAGGGGCGCCTATCACTGTCTGCGGAAGATGTTGGGTCTTATGTCCAGTTTTGAGGGCTTATCGGCGCACTGTCCCAAAGGGTGCACTGTCCCGAAGGATGCGGGGAACCGCTCTCCCGTGCTTTACCGGCGGAGGGCGGAGGCGGCACGCATCCCGTGGGCACTCGGCCGCTCGGGCGTGGGGCCCGGCACCGACTTCCCGTCAGCAAGATCTCCAGGGTACCGCCGCAGTGGTCGTGCACAGTCCACCGGGTGCGGGAAACGGCAGGTCGGCGCTGTCGCGGGGGGTTGGCGAGACCGTCCGGGGGCTGCCTCGGGGGCTGCCCGGGGGGTCGTCCGGGGCTCCGGAGGCGGGGTGTCATGGGCATCGTGACATACACCACATTTCGGTGAATTCCTCCGGGAGGGGCAACCGTTCGCGGGGGTGGGGGCGTCAGGAGGGATGCGGGCGGAGCCGCGGCTGCGTCACGGCCGTGTCGCGAGTCGGCCGTGCCCGTGTGTCCGTGTGCCCGTGGCGTGCTGCGGCGGGTGCGGGGTCGATGGGGCCGGCGAGGCCGGTGGGATCGCCGGCGTCGGGCCGTGCGGTGCGTGCCGGTGGGCCGGGCCCGCGCTGTGCGGCGCCGGGGTGTGCCGAGTTCCGCCCTCCGGCCGGTGCTTCGTTCGTGGACGTCCGGCTTGTGCGTGCGCCTCCGTGCGGGATGCTGCCCGGGGGGTGGCCGGAGGACGCCCGGCGGCATCGGCGCGGGTGGTGGTCGGGTGACCGGCTGCCAGGGCGCGGCGTCCCGGGTCGGGCCTGGCCGTGCCGGGTGAGGGCTGCTGCGGGAGTGCGGATTCCCCCGGTCGCGGCCGCCTGTTCCGTGAATGCAGAATTCCCGCCGACCCCGCCCGGAGTCGGATTCGCCTCGGGTGGCCCGCCGGGTTCCGACGGATAAGTGCGTACCCTTATCGTCGCTGGTGGGACTGGTGTGCGGCGGAAATTGCTGACAGGCAATCAGTGGGGCGGCGGGAATTCCGGCGTGTTTCCCGCCGGCTGTCCGAGCCGGCGGGAATGCGTGGCGGAAGCGAGTGGTGCGGCGGCGGTGCCGCCGGTGCGGCGGTCCGGCGCAATGAGGTGCGTCGGCGTGCCGCCGGCTCGTTCAGTCGCCCCGGGTCCACCGTGGGTGCGCCTGGATCCGCCGTGCGGTCCGCGCGGAGGGCTGTGCACCGTCGACGACGAGGTCGCAGAGGTGGCGGGCCGGTTCGACGTGGCGGGTGTGCGCGGCGCGTCGGTGGTTGAGGTAGTTGGCGAGCAGGACGTCCAGGGGGAAGCCGTCGTCGAGGCACTTGCGCCGGATCTTGCGGGCCAGTCGCAGGTCGGCCGGAAGGTCGACGAAGACGTCGAACCGGTGGTGCCCGGCGGGCGGTCGGACCCGGAAGGCGAACAGTCCTTCGACGATCACCAGGGGTGAGGCCGCCAGGGCGGAGGCGGTGTCGGAGTCCAGCCGCCGGGAGTCGACGGAGCGCGGATCGCCGACGTCGAGGCGGAGCGTGCCGCTCTCGTCGGGGGTCCAGATGCCGCCGTGGGCGGGCTCGGTGACGTAGTAGTCGTCGCCGTGCAGGACGGTCGCCGGCCGCTCTCGGGCGGCGGAATCCTCCGCGAGCGCCTCCGCCAGCGTGGTCTTTCCCGCCCCGGCGCCGCCGGACAGCGTGAGCAGCATGGGTGGCCCCCCTCGTTCCCCGGGGGGATCGTATCCGGCGCCGTCGGGCTCGGCCCCGGCTCTGGCTCTGGTTCTGGCTCTGTCGCGGCCCGGGCTCGGGCTCGGGCCTGGCCCTGGCTCGGGTTGTCGGGTGGGCGGGGTTTGCGGGGCTCGAAAAAGTGATATCACTTTGCTAGGTTCGTGCCACACCGCAGGAGAGGAACCCGGTCCGATGACCACACCGCACACCCCCGCCGACACGGCGGACGACTTCGTCCTCGACATCCCGGCCCCGAAGGTCACCGAACGCGTGATGGTCGGCCTGCCGGGGCTGCCGATGCTCGGGCTCACCATGCTCTTCCTGCTCGGCGGGGCCGCCCTGATCATCGTCGGCGGCAACGAGCACGCGTCGGGCGCCACCGGCGTCGCCACCGCCCTGCTGATCGCCGGGCCGGTGCTGATCCTGCTCGGCCTGCTGCTGGCGCGTGGCCTGACCGCCGTCTCTCCCGGGCGGGCACGGGTGGTCCAGCTGCTCGGCCGCTACCGGGGCACCATCCGGGCGGACGGCCTGACCTGGGTCAATCCGTTCACCAGCCGACGCGGGATCTCGACCCGGATCCGCAACCACGAGACCGAGACCACCAAGGTCAACGACGCGGACGGCAACCCGATCGAGATGGCCGCGGTCGTGGTCTGGCAGGTCGAGGACACCGCGAAGGCCATCTTCGAGGTGGACGACTTCACCGAGTTCGTCGCCATCCAGACCGAGACCGCGGTCCGGCACATCGCCAACAGCTACCCGTACGACGCCCACGAGGAGGGGGAGATGTCGCTGCGCGACAGCGCGGACGAGATCACCCGCAAGCTGTCCGCGGAGATCGCCGCCCGGGTGGCCTCGGCGGGCGTCCGAGTGGTCGAGTCCCGGATCACCCGGCTCGCCTACGCCCCCGAGGTCGCGCAGGTGATGCTGCAGCGCCAGCAGGCCGGTGCCGTGGTCGCGGCCCGTCGGCTGATCGTGGAAGGCGCGGTCGGTATGGTCGAGCTGGCCCTGGACCGGCTTGCCGAGCGCGACGTGGTCGAGCTGGACGAGGAACGCAAGGCGGCCATGGTGAGCAACCTGCTGGTGGTGCTCTGCGGCGACCGGGGCACCCAGCCGGTCGTCAACACCGGCTCGCTCTACCAGTAGATCCAGTGAGGAGCAGCACGCGGTGGCGACCGAGCGGAAGAAGATCCTGCTGCGCCTGGACCCGGCGGTCCACGACGCGCTGGTCAGATGGGCCTCGGACGAACTGCGGAGCACCAACGCGCAGATCGAGTTCCTGCTCCGCCGGGCGCTCACCGACGCTGCCCGGATGCCCGGCGGCGTGGCCCGGCTGCCCCGCCGCGGACGTCCGACGAAGGAGGTCCCGGAGCCGGGCGGCACCCGCGCCGGCGCCCCTGACTCCGGCGCCCCCCACTCCGGCGCCCCTGACTCCGACGGCCCTGACTCCGATGCCCCCGACTCCGGGGGCACCGGTCAGGGGGGCTCCGGAGCGGGAGCTCCCTGACCGCAGGGCCCGGTGCCGGAGGCCGAAGACCTCCGGCACCGGGAGATCGCGGGCGCCGGGAGGCCTCGGGCGTCGCGTGCCTGCGGTGCCGAGAGCCTGCGGCGTCGCGAGCCTGCGGGTGTCGCGGGACCGGACGCCGGGCGGGCCGGGTGGGTCGGGCGGGCCGGGAGCCGAAGCTGTGCCCGCATCCCCCGCGTTGATCCGTCAGCACTCAGCCAGCACTCAGCCGTGTTACGCCGAAGCCTCATGGAGCCCGCCATGGAACTGCCCGAAACCCTTCCCGGAAAGCTCTACCTGCTCGCCTACGACCCGCAGCGCGAGCGCCTCACCGGAGTCCGCGACCTCGACTTCCTGCTGCGCGCGGCGGCGCTGACCGAACTGCTCCGCCGGGGCCTGCTGCGCGAGGACGGCCGCGGACCGGCCGCCGTGGGGAGCGAGCCCGCCGGGCTCGACCCGGTCCTCGCCGATGTGCTGCGGCAGATCCGCGCGGAGCGGCCGCGCAGTTGGCAGTCCTGGGTGGGGCGGCGCCGTTCCCGTACGGCGCGCGCCGTACGGGACGGGCTGGCGGCGGCGGGCTGGATCAGGGTGGACGAGTACCGCGTGCTCGGCCTGTTCCCCGCGGCCCGGGTCACCCCGCGCGATTCGCGCGTGCGCAAGGCGCTGGCCGAGGCGGTCACGCAGGCCCTGCGCGGCCCGCTCTCCCGGGTGGACCCGGACGATGCGGCACTGGTGGCCCTCGCCGACGCGGCCCAGCTGCGCACCGTGCTGACCTGGCGTCAGAGCCGCGAGTTCCGGACGCGGATCGACAAGCTGGCCCCGGCGGCCGGACCGCTCCCGGGCGCGCTGCGGCGGGCGATCCGCGCCCGCAACGCGGCGGCCTCGTCGTAGCGGTTGTCCTGGCGGCCGTCCCAGGTGGCCGGGCCTGAAGGGGAGTCGGGCGCGAGGTGCCGGGGGAGCGGGTCGGCCGCCGGCGTGACCGCTGTCCGCAGGACGATGCGGGGGCTGCGCAGACGGTGACCGACAGGGATGCCGATCTCGATTTCCGGTAGGAGGAGTTCGAGGCGCCCGGGGCCGGTCGACGCCGTGGACGCGATGGTCCAGGGTCAGTCAGTCAGTCAGCCAGACGGGCAGACGGGCAGACAGGACCGCGATCGCAGGGCCCGACCGGGCTCAGGTGGTCTCCAGGCGTTCGCCGCACCGGCTGCAGAAGGACGGCGCAGTGCCTTCGGCCAACCGGCCGCAGGCGGGGCAGACCCGGTTCGACCAGCACGCCGGCTCTCCGCCCTCGGTGTTCTCGGCCGGTGCGGCCGCCGCCGCTCGGGCGGGCTGGACGGTCAGGCCCGGACGCCGCTGGTGCACGGTCAGCCAGGCCAGTCCCGCCGGGTCCGCACGCAGTGCCCGGCGGGAGCCGCGCGGCAGCCAGGCCAGTGCTCCGGCCGTGAGCGGCTGGGACCGCCCCTCGGACCACAGCGTCCCACTGCCCTCGACCACGAGCAGCAGGACGTCCAGGAGCGGCTCGACGTGCTCCTCGACGGCGCCGCCAGCCGGGAGGCGAACCAGGTTGGCGTCGAGCTGCCGCCCCGGCTCGGCGAGCCGCCAGAGCGCTCCACGCTGCTCCGCCGACGCGGCGGCGATGCACTCGGGGAGATCGGCCAGCAGGCGGGGGACGTCGGTGGGCGGCATCGGCAACTCCTGCTCACGGACGGGTCGGCCCGGGGCGGTCGGGGCGGTGTTCACGGGTGCTTACCGCCGGCACCGGAGAGCCGGTCGGCGAGCACGGCGGCCTGGCTGTGGTCGACGTCGCGGCTGGCGGTGAGCAACGTCAGCGGGCCGCTGTCGGCGAGGTCGGCCAGGCTCCGCAGAGCCTCCTGGTGATCCGGGTCGCGCAGCTCGGCGAGGTAGCGGCGGCGGAACTCACGATAGCGCTCGGGGTCGTGGCCGTACCAGCGCCTGAGTTCGGTGGACGGCGCCGCGTCCTTCATCCAGACGTCGAACGCCCCGGAGTCCTTGCGCAGCCCCCGTGGCCACACCCGGTCCACCAGCACGCGGACACCGTCCGCGGGTTCGGCGTCGGCGTAGATCCTGCGGTACTCGACATGTCTGGCCATGGTCGGCCTCCGTACGGTCGCTCGGACAGGGCCCACTACGGCCACTATGCCGCGTGCAGCCCCCGGTTGCTCCCGGCCCGACCCGCTGCGCCGCAGCGGCCGACGGCGGGAGGGGCCGACGGCGGACCGGGCCCCTGGCCGGGTGCTGCCGACCGACTGGACGGTCCGTGCTCTTGAGTACCAGTCGCCTCACGTGTTTGCATGGGAACCGTAAGTAACTCCGATCCGTGGGGCTGGAGTTCGGCCGCATGCGAACCCTGCCGTCGACTTCGAGGGCTGCGATCATGCTGAGTGACGAAACGGTGCCCCTCATACCGGGGGCGATTCCGGTGCTGGGCCACCTCGGACGGCTGGGTGCCGACCCGGTGGGGTTCCTGGAGGCGTTGCGCGCGCACGGCCCGGTGGTGCGGATCCTGCTCGGCCGCCGTACCGCGTACGTCGTCAACTCGCCCGTCCTGGTGCGGCAGATGCTGGTGAGCGGGCGGAGCGAGTACGACAAGGGCGGCCCGTGGATGAGCGCCGCCGTCCAGATGCTCGGCGAGGGGCTGGCGACCTGCGGCAACGGGCGGCACCGCACCAGACGCCCGCTGCTCCAGCCCGCCTTCCACCACGGCCGGATGCCCGGCTACGTCGAGAGCATGGCCGCCTGCGCGAGCGAGCAGGCCGACGGCTGGGCGGCCGGGCAGACCATCGACGTCCAGGAGGAGATGACCCGGCTCGCCACCGCGAGTCTGACGCGCTCGCTCTTCCGCGATCCGGTCTCGCACCGGATCGTCCGCCAGTTCCAGCGCGATCTCCCGCTGCTGCTGGACGGGCTCGCGCCCAGGGTGCTGGTGCCTGCCGCCGCTCGGCTCCCGCTGCCCGTCAACCGGCGCTTCGACGCGGCCATGGCCCGTACCGCCGCGGCGATCGCTGAGATGAGCCGCCACCGCAGAGCCGGTCACCGGGGCGAGGAGGGCTACGACGACCTGCTCACCCTGCTGCTCGCGGCGGCTCCGAGTGCCGCCGGCACCCGCACCGACCGGGAGGTCCAGGACGACGTGCTGACCTTCATGGCGGGCGGGATCGAGACCGTCTCGGCCGTCATCTCGTGGGCCCTGCACAGCCTGGCCACCCATCCCGTGCACTACCGGCGCGTGCAGGACGAGCTCGACCGGGTGCTCGGCGGCGCGGCGCCGTCCTACCAGGACCTCGCCCGGCTGCCGGAGCTGCAACGACTGCTCACCGAGGTGCTCCGGCTGTGGCCGCCGTCCTGGCTGTTGAGCCGCACCACCCTGACCGAGACCGAGCTCGGCGGCCACCGGCTCCCGCGCGGTGCCGACCTGGTGTACAGCCCCTCGGCCCTGCACCGCGACCCCGAGGTCTTCCCCGACCCCGACCGCTTCGACCCGGACCGATGGCGTGCCGAGCGGGTCGGCCGCGCCCAGCGCGACGCCTACATCCCGTTCGGTGCCGGGGCGCGCAAGTGCATCGGCGACGCCTTCGGGCTCGCCGAGGCGACCGTCGCGCTGGCCGTCGTGCTGCAGCGCTGGCGGATCCGGGCCGTCCCGGGGGCGAGGGTCAGACCCCGGATCCGGCTGACACAGAGCCCGGTCGGGGTGCGGCTGCTGCTCCAGGAGCGGCCGGTCCCGAACGGCCCCGCCGGGGTGGGAACGGGCTCCGTCGAGCCCGGCGTCCGGGGCGGGAGGCTCTGAGTGGGAGGCCCTGAGCGGGAGGCCCTGAGCGGGAGGCTCTGAGCGGGAGGCCCTGAGCGGGAGGCCCTGGGGGCAAGTCCCGAGCGGGAGGGGAAGGGCGGTGGGAAGTCCTGGGCGGGCGGAGATGAACGAGGGGGAACGTCTGCGCCAAGAGGAGGATCCGGTGGACCCTCCGCCCTTCCGGCCGCCCGTGTGCACACGTAGCGTTGCCCCCGGCGTCGACGTTCAGCACGAGTCCCGCGGGGGCGGTGGTGGGGGGTTCAGGGCGTGCCGGAGAGAGTGGGGCGGCCCGCCTCGGGCGGGACGGTCTACAGGCCGAGCGGGTGGCCGGCGGCGGTTTCCGGTGGCAGTTGAAGGCCCCGAACGGGCGGGTGGTCGCGGTGTCCTCGCCCGTGTACGAGTCGGCGGCCGAGGCGGAGCGGGCGTTCGCCGAACTGGCCGCCGCCGGACCGACGTTGGTGGCCAGGATCACCCACGTCCGGGAGGGGATCGGCTGGAACTGGGCGGTCCCCGGCGTCCGGGGGAACCCGGTGGCGCGCTCCAGCCGGGCCTACGAGCGGTACGCGACCTGCCAGAACGCCTTCCGCAGGTTCGTCGCCCTGCTGGCGAAGCCGGACCTGCCCACCGGGTCCGGACCACCGCGATGACCGCCGACCGCCCGGAGCCGTCGAAGCGGAACCGAACTCCGAGTGGTGCTCGGTGAGTTGTCTGCGGAGCGGGCGGTGCTGCGGTGCGTTCCGCGCCAGGACCGACGGCTGTGGGGACGGGCGGCGCACCTCCTGCCGCGCAGTGTCCGGCCGGCCGTGTGCGCGGCCGCTTCGGCCGGCCCGGACCCTACGGGAGGCCCCGGCCCGGCACCTGCGCCCCGGCGCTCGCGCTCACCCGCGCCCCGGGCCGGCTCAGTTGGCGCCCGGGGCCGGTACGTCCTGGCGGAACGGGTCGGCCCCACTGGCGTCGCGGAGCCGGTACACCCCGTCCTTGCGGCCGAGGAGGTGCTCCTCGACCAGGTCTCGACGGAGCGCGGCGTGGTCGGTGCCGCCACCCTCGCACCAGTGCCGCAGGATCTCGTTGACCTCCGGCTCGGTGTAGCTCGCGCCCGGCCGGAAGGACTGTGCCGCGACGTGCTCCAGGACGACGATCCGCTTGCCCCGCTTGGCCGGGAGCCGGGTCAGCCGTCCCTCCCGGACGAAGGCGCGCAGGACGGCCTCCGTCTGCGGGTCGGGGCCCGGGAGGGCCTGGGTCCCGGTGGGAATGGTCTGCGTGTTGCCGGGGGCCTTGGGCGCCTCGGAGGTCATGTCGGGTCCTCGTGTTCGACCGGTCGGTACTGAAGCCCCGTCATCCTGCCGTCGCCCACTGCCGGGTCGCACCCGAATTTCCGGCGACCGCCTGGTCGGGCCGGCCCGCCACCGGCCTGGCGGCCGAGGCCCGCACACCGGAGCGCCGGGCCCCGCTTCGGACCCGGCGGCCGGCTGATGTGCGTGAGGGGGCACTGAGGCCTCCCCGTACCCGGAGGCCGTCCCCTGCGGCGTCCCCGGAGGGGACGGCCGACGGGCGGTCGGGCAGTCTAATGCATCATCAGTGTTCCCTCTACTCCGACAAGTTGATCAGAATGGGGGAGGGGTGGTGCGATGCATAATCCATCGCGTGATCGCTTCCCTTGATGACGTCGAGCGTCTGCTGCACCCCGCCGGGTACCTGGGGCTTGCCGCGCGCCCGCTCTACCTGCTGCCCTTGCTGCGCACGGGCTGTCTCTCCGAGCTGTTGACCGCGGAGCGGGCGGATCTCGGCTGGGCCGAGCGGTTCGGGGCCCGGATGCACTCGCTGGAGGAGCAGACCGCGCGCCGCGAGGACACCTTCAGCGGACGCCATCTGGAGGAGCTGATGGGCCTGCTGCCGACGCTGGTCGGCGGCCGGTGGCGCGGCCGGGAGTTCGGGCTGACGGCCTACGGGACGTACCGCGAGCACTGGCGGCAGGCGATCGAGCGGACCGGTGCGCTGCTGCTGGTGCCGCCCGCGCCCGGCGGCGCGGAGCTGCTGACGGACAAGGTCCTGATGCGCGACTGGTTCGAGCACCTGGGGGTGCCGGCCCCCGCCAGCGTGGTGGTCGACAGCATCGACTACCCGGTGCTGAGCGGGAAGTTCGGGCCGACCTTCGTCGCGCAGAAGCCGAAGAGCTCGGGCGGCAACGGCACCTACCTGATCACCGGCGAGCGGGAGGCCGGTGAGCTGCCCCGGCGAGACCGCTGGCTGGTGAGCGAGTACGCGGGCGACACCACCTTCAGCTTCCACGGGTTCGTGCCCCGGGAGGGGGCCCCCGAGGTGCTGCGCCCGGCGGTCCAGCTCACCGGCCTGGAGGGCCTGGGCTCGGGCTTCGGCGGGTACGTCGGCACCGACTTCCACGCTCCCGCCCTGCTGCCCGCACAGGCCCTGGCGAAGGGGCGCGAGGCGATGGAGCGGATCGGTCACGGCCTCGCCGAACTCGGCTACCGGGGCATCTTCGGCGGCGACTTCGCGCTGCGCGCGGACGGCTCAGTGGCCGCCCTTGAGATCAACTGCCGTGTCCTGGGCTCCACTTGGCTGCTCGGTGAACTGGAACTCGGCGCCGGCCGACTGCCCACGATGGTCCGCCACTTCGCCGAGCGGCACGGCCACAGCACCCTCGGCAAGCCGGACCTGGACCCGGTCGAGGCGGTGCAGCTGACCATCAGGCACACCGCCCCGGCGGGCCTGCTGCTGGAGGCCCCCGCGGGCGGTGTGTACGCGCTGGAGGGCGACCGGCTGGTCTTCCGCCGGCCGGGGGCCGGACTGCTGGAGTGCGGGCCCGCGCAGACGCAGGAGTGCGTACTGGTCAACCTGCCCCGGGCCGGAACGTTGCTGCACCCCGGCGGGATCCTCGGCCGCCTGGTCGCCCGCCGACCGCTCACCACCCCCGACGGCCGAGCCCTCAACCAGTACGGCCAGGTTCTCGTCAGCGCCATGCGCAGTCTCTACTCTTTCGTGGACGCAGCGAGTTGACGCCGACCGGTCGTCCGGGCGCCGGGACGACCGGGAGCCGCCGCCGGTGACCTGCGGCCGGCCGGCCCACCCGCGGCCGGTCCGGACCCGGATCCGTCCCTGAGCCCTCGTCCCGCAGCCGGGCCCGCCCCGGGGTCCGTTCCACCTGACCGGTCGGATCCGCGATCCCGTTTCCCAGGTTTGGGGGTGGCGCTCCGGTGGGAGGTGGTTCATGATCGCTTCCGGCTGGGGAGACCGATCACGGAGAGAGGGGTGGGCCTGCGATGGCTTCCATGGGGACGGTAGTGGGTGTGCCGGGCGCGGACCTGTTCGAGGCGCTGCTGCCGCAGTCCGAACTCGCGAGGACGGTCGGCCGGTTCGACGGTGACGTGGGCGACATGGTGCAGCAGTCGGTACGGGCCACGGAGCGGGCCTTCGGGGAGCTCGACGCCTGCGACGCCCTGCTCGCCCGGGCCACGGCCCGGGGCCGGACGCTCGCCGAGGACATCGGCCGCCTGGCGTCCGAGGAGAACGAGCAGGACATCCCGTGCCTGCTCGACGCCCTGAAGAAGCTCGCCGACGAGATCCAGCGCTCGGAGGAGACCCGGCGGCTGCTCACCCGGATCCTCGGCCGGGACGAACCCGCGGCGCGGCGGACCGCCCCGGTCCCGCACCTGTCGGAGGAGCAGTTGCCGCCCGTCCCCTCCGTGTACGACGAGAAGCCGGCCGATGCCGGCGGCCAGCCGGGTGGCCCGGAGCTGATGGCGGGGTTCGTGCCGCGTCTGAAGGCCGTCCACGCCGAGCGGATCCGCCGGACGTCCTCCCACCTGCTGGCCACCGTACGGCGGATGGCCGGGCCCCAACTCGCCGACCCCGCCTTCGTCCACGAGTCGCTGGTCGAGGCCGACCTGACCTTCGAGCTGTGGCGGCGCTGCCTCGCCGACCGGCGCCTCGACCTCGACTAGGCAGGTCCCACAGCCGATCACCCGGCGGGTCCCGGCGCCCGGCTCGTCCTGCGGACGCCCGCCGTCCGGCGCATCCCCGTGACGACCGGCGACCCCCACGGGTACGGTGCCACCCACCTCGACCGGGCCGAGAGGCCGTCGCGGAGTCCGATGCCGCCGCCGACCGGCACATCCTGGCCCGGCTGCTGGACGTCTCGAAGGGGAACCGCCGGTACTTCGCGGCGGACTCGCCCTGCAAGGGCGGTCAGCCGGTGCCGTGGAACCAGCAGACGGTGTTCGACTACGGCTTCCAGAGCCTGGCCGTCGCGCACCAGTCGCCGGGTGACGATCCGCAGCGGGTCGAGCGGTACGACGCTCTGCTGCAGGCCGGCGTCGACCCGTCGTGTGCCGTGCGGCGGGCTCAGATCAGCCGGTCCCGGTGGCGGGCGGCCCTGGCCCGGACCAGGTCGGCGAACGCCTTCCGGCTCAGCGCCTCCTCGCCCCGCGCGGCCCGTGCGTCCTCGGTCGGATGGGTGTCCCGGGCGTCCTCGAGGTGCTCGGCGTACAGCAGCCAGCAGCCGTGGACGGCGGAGACCAGGTCCTCCAGGAGGTCGCGGGCCGGACGCCACGGGTCGAGCGGGGTGAGGCGGATCCGGGAGAGCTCCGCCCGCAGTTTGGGGTCGTCGGCACCGTACTTGGCGATCAGGTCCTCCACCGGCGCGACCTGTGCGCGGAAGGCCACCAGGTCGGGCAGCACGCCGTCGGCGACCTGGAGGGCGTCGCCGACCAGGCCGGTGACCGCGTCGTACGGGGTCATCCCGGTCTCCAGCAACTGCAGGACGTGGGTGGGGCTTTCGTGCGGGAGGGCCTCGATGTCGTCGGCGAAGCGGATCACGGAGGCGGTCGGGTGGCCGGACTGCTCGGCGGCGATCTCGGCGGCGGCGTGCAGCCAGTGCGCCGCCGCGACGGCCGCCGAGGTCGGGTCCACGGCGGTGAACAGTGCCTCCTGGCCGAACGGGTCCTGGCTGAACAGCTGGTCGGCGGCGGCGACCTGGACCGGTGACGCGTCATCCAGGCTGAGCAGGACGGCCTGCCCGGCCCGTCCGGTGAGGCTCCCGAGCTCGGCGCTCTCCACGGCCGCGAGCTCGACGCCGACCTCCTCGCGCACGGCCGCCGTCAACTCCCGGTCCGCCAGGGCATGCAGGGCCCGCCCGACCTCGTGGGCGAACTCCAGCAGCGGACTGTACTCCAGGATGATCCCCGCCCGGTCGGGGAGGTTGGGGCGGGTGATCGCCCGGAGGGCCTCGCCGAACGCGCCGCGCTCCTGCTCGCGCCGCCAGTCGCCCTCGCCCGGGTCGAGCGGGTCCACGGCTGCGGCCGGGTGGGTGTAGGTGTGCCAGGCGGCGGTGGACAGCCGGGCGAGTGCCGCCGTGAGCCGGGTCAGCCGGACCGGATCGGACGCCTCCGGCACGGCGGCGACCCGGGTGGCGAGATCGCCCTCGCCGGTCTCCCAGGTGGCGATGAGTTCGTGGCGCGCGGGGTCGACGGCGTAGCGGGTCATCAGGGCTCCTCTCCCGGTCGCCTCCGTGATACCACCTGCCGTCGGCGCTTCGGGGGCCGATCGCCACTTCACCGGTACGAGGGCTCAAAGTCGGCGCAACAACGGTCCACAGTAGGTCGGTTGTGCGATTCCCCGGCGTCCCGGCAGGGTCAGCCGAGCGGCGTCCAGTGCCAGGGGCGGTGGCCGTGCCTGCCCTGGAGGCCGGCCGGCCGGCAGTCCGGTGGCCGCACAGGCTTCGGCCGGCAGCGCGCGGGAGGCGATGGTCACGTCCTCCACCGTAGGACGTTGACTTGGAGTGGACTCCAGGGCCTAGGGTGCGACCCCGTGGCTTCGACCGGGCCGCGGCCCGCGTCGCCCGACGGTCCGTCAGGACGGCGCCGGGCGCCGTACGGGTCGCCGATCGACAGGCCCGCTCCAGGGGTGACGGGTGTGACCGATCAGTCAGTAGGGAAATCCAACCCTGTGTGGTTGACTGGTCGTCAGAGGCCGGTCGGCGCTGCCCGGGCCGACCGGGCGACCGGCCGACGGTGAGGAGAGCACGGATGGTCACGAACCAGCAGCAGTACCGGGAGGAGTCCGCGTCGTCCTGGCAGCGGGTGCCGCTGCACCAGGCCTACGGGCGCTGTCGGGAGAACATCGCCGGGCTGCTGGAGAGCCGTCCCGAGGCGGCCGGTCTCCCGGTCCCGGCCTGTCCGGACTGGACCGGGCGGGATCTGGTCGCCCACCTGGTCGCGGTCTGCCGGCTGGTCGCCGACGGTGCGGTGCGCGATCCGGCCGACATCCGGGTCATGGTGGCCGAGGGGGAGCAGGCCCTGCGGGAGGCGGGCGTCGCGGAGCTGCTCACCGAGTGGTCGCAGCTGTCCGGACGGATCGAGGTGCCGGCCGGGCAGCCGGTTCCCCGGAACGTACGCGTCATGACCATGGACGCGTTCACCCACGAGGCCGACCTGCGGCGCGCCCTCGACCTGCCCGTCCCCGCCGACCACCCCGCCTACCCGGACGCCCTGGACCTGCTGGCCACCGGCCTCTCCGCCTCGGTGGGCGCGCACGGCCTGCCCGCGTTCCGCCTCCAGGCCCCCCACGCGGACTGGACGATCGGCACCGGGGAGCCGGTCACCACCCTCCGGGGCAGCGAGTACGACCTCTACCGCTCGCTGGCCGGGCGGCGCACGGCCGGGCAGATCGCCGCGCTGGACTGGGGCGGGACGCCGGCCGGGCCCTGGCTGCCGGCCTTCACCTGGGGGCCGTTCACCCCGCCGACCGAGGCCACCGAGACCGCCGGGGCTGCGCAGGCCGGGTGAGCCCGGGGTGCCGGCACCGCCCCGGCCGGTCGAGCTGGTCCGGACTGCCCGCCGGGTCGGCGGGTCCGCCCGGCCCGGAGCGGTGCCGCCCGGGGGAGTGACCGAGCACGGTGCCGGCCGACCGCCAGGGGGTGCGGGTGGGGGTCAGTACGAGCCGGCCGTGGCGGGGGTGCCCGTCGGCGGGCACGAGGGCGGGCAGAGCTTCTCGTACTCGGTCAGCACCTCGTCCACCACGTGCTGCCGCTTGGCGTCGCAGGCCGCCGCCTTCGCGGCGTCCTGGCACTCCAGCCCGGCCTTGGCCCCCTCCAGGACGGCGATGGCCTGCCAGCCCCTGAGGATGCAGACCAACTCCTTGCAGAGGCGGTCGACGTAGGTCGCGACGGTGGGGAAGCCGTGCCACACGGCCTTCCGCTGGCGGTCGGCGACCAGCAGGCGGGCGTAGAGCCGGACCACGTCCCTGGCCGTCGCCTCGGCGGCCGCGTCCGTGGCCAGTTGGGCGGCGTCGGCCTTGAGGGCGGCGGCCCGGGCCGGGAGCGCGGTCTGCTCGGCGATCAGCGCGGTGAAGCAGGCGGTGTACCTGGCGGTGATGTTCCGGTACCCGGCGATCCGGGCGGCCAGCTCCTCGACCGTGTCGTCGTCCGGGGCGCAGTCGAAGTCGCACGCGGGCGGCGGACAGCAGTCGGACGTCCCGGCGCAGGCGGTGATCTCCTCGAAGACCTTCACCACCGCCTGCTCCAGGCAGCTGCGCTGCTCGTCGTCGATCCGGCAGCGCAGCAGGGCGTGCACCGAGTCGAGCAGCCCGACGGCGGCGTCCACGTCGGCCTTCGCGGCGTCCCGGGCCTTGCCGTAGTCCGTCTTCGCGGTGCCGAACCGGCTCTGGTAGCCCTGCAGGACCGGCAGGACCTCGTTGATGACGGCGGCCTGCTTGCTGAGCCCGGTGGCGCCGCAGTTGAGATCGGTGATGGCGCCGAGACCGCAGTCCTGGCCCGGGGCCGGCGGGGGTGGGGACGTCGTGAAGTTCTGCATGGCTTCTCCCGGGTCGAGGACGGGTCGAGGAGCGGATGCCTGCCGAGTGTGTGCGACGTACTGTCACCGGCGCGTCGCCGCCCCGGCCCGTGCGGCCGGGCCGGCGGACCGCCGTCGGGTGCGCGCCGTCCGGTACGCGCCGGTGGGCGGAGTCCGGCAACGCGCTGGTGACGCCCGCCCCGGCAGCATCGCCCCATGGCTGGATACCGGGCACTCGCCGCCGTGGGGCGCAGCGTCGTCGCGCTGCTCGACCGGCGCTTCGCCGAGCGGATCCCGGTCGGCCGCCGACCGGAGGCGGTCCTCGCCGGGCCGCTGGACTTCGAGAAGGTGGACACCCCGGGTGCCGTGATCCGGCATCCGGCGGTCTCGGTCTACTGCTACCGGCTGAGTGTCGACAAGGAGACCCGGCCGGGCTGGTCCGCGGTGGCGGCGCGGGACGGGATCCCCCGGCTGCCGCTGCGGATGCACCTGATGGTCGCGGCCTGGGACCAGTACGTGGAGGCCGAGTTGGAGTGGCTGGGCCTGGCGGCACAGGTGCTGGAGAGCGACAGCATCCTCACCGGGCCGCTGCTCGACCCGAGCGGAGAGTGGGAGAGCGGGGACATGATCCAGCTGGTCGCGGACGAACTCGCGATGGATTCGCTCAGCGAGGCGTTCCAGGCGTTCACCACCGAGTACCGCCTCTGCCTGCCGTACCTGGCGCGGGTGGTCCGCATCGACGGGCCGTCCATGGGCGCCGCCGGGGAGGTCGCCACGGTCGCGGCCGGGCTGTCGGAGGTCCGGCGATGACCGACGGCGAAGCGGTGCCCGAGAGCGGAGCGGTGCCCGAAGGCGGAGTGCTGAGCAGCACGGTGGTGCCCCGTGGGGCGACGGCCGGCGAAGCGGTGCCCCGTGGAGCGACGAGCGGGCCGACGGCGTTCCGGGAGAGCTACGCGGGCGACCTCGGGGCCGTCGACGTCCTGCACCGGCTCGCACTGGCGGTGTCCCCCGTGGACGCCAGGACCAACGGCCCGGTCTGGCCGGGGGTGCGGGCCGACCGGGAGGTCGAGAGCCCGTCCGACCGCTTCGGCCGCTCCCTGCTGCGCGTCCTGCCCCTGGAGGCGCACGGCGGCACGGCCTTCGTCCTCCGCTACGGCGGCGGTTGCGGCGGTGGGGTCCGCGGCCGGACGGTGAGCCTGCGGATCGCGGACCCGGCGTCCCGCTGGGTGCCGCGCCGGTTCGTCCTCCCGCTGTGGACGCGGGCCGAACTGGCGGAGGCCGAGCGGCCGTCCGGCACGTTCGTGCCGGTGGCGGCCCGCCTGCTGCGCCCCTGGCTGCTGCCCGGGGTGGCCTACCCGGTGGCCAGGGGAGTCACCGGCCTCCGGCTGCGGGTCACCTTGGCGGGGGCGCCGGTGCGCTGGCCCAGGATGGAGGCGTTCGGCCCCGGCGGGCAGCGGGTCGGCTGGGCGCACGGGGACCAGTACGGGCAGGTGCTGCTGCTGGTGGACGGCACCGGCGCGCTGCCGCCGCCGACGCCCGCGCGGTTCGACGTCGCGCTGCGCGCACACATCCCGGACCCGGCGACCGTGCCGTTGCCGGAGGCGCTGGACCGGCTGGACGCGCTGGATCCGCTCGACCCGCTGGGGGACCTGGTGGTGGAGGCCGTCGACCGTTCGCACAACCCGCCCCGCCCCGAGGACCTGGACAACGACGTCCTGCGCGGCCTCGCCGTGCCCGACGGCTATCTGACCGCAGCCAGGGACGTGGTCCGCTCGCTCACCGTCGGCCAGGTGATCCGCTCGCCCGACCTGCCCTTCGGCTGACCCGTCCGTGCGGCCGACCCGCCGCCCCGTCCTCCGGCTGACCCGCGATCGAGGAGGTCCGACCGTGCCCGAGTACCTCACCCCCGGCGTCTACGTCGAGGAGACCAGCTTCCGCTCACGCTCGATCGAGGGCGTGCCCACCAGTACCTTCGGCATGGCCGGGCGGACGGCGACCGGCCCGGTCCCGTACTCCGTGGGCGGGACGACGGTGGTGCCGGGGCCCGCGCTGGTGACCAGCTTCACCGAGTACGAGCGGGCGTTCGGCGGCCTGACCGTCGACGGCGACCCCTGCTGGCTCGCGTTCGCGGCCCGCGCGTTCTTCGCCAACGGCGGGCGGCGGCTGTACGTCTCCCGGGTGTTCAACTTCACCATGACCGCCGGTCCGCACCCGGTGATCGACCAGGACGGGAACTTCGCCGCGCTCGCGCTGCCGCTCGGGGCGAAGACGCCGCTGCTGCGCTGGCGGGCCCGCTGGCCCGGTACGGCGGCCGCCCAGGTCAACGTCTCGGTGACGTTCCGGCGCAGCAAGAACGTGCTGGTCGGCGGTCGGCTGACGGGAGTCCGGCCGGGCGCGGCGGTGGAGCTGGTCCCGCTCGTGGCCGGACAGCCGAAACCGATCGCGGACAACGTGGCCCCCGATCCTGCCAAGGTGATGGTGGTCGCCAGGGGTTCCGACGGGGTGCTCGGCTACGTCGGGGCGGGGCCGCAGGGCGTCCAGCCGGTGGACCCCAACACCGGGGCGTACCACCTGACGCTGGCGGTCACGGTCCGGTTCGGCGCCGAACGCACCGACGTCTACAACGAGTTGGAGCTGGCGGACCCGCATCCGCGCTCGGTGGCCAACGTCCTCCAGGCCGCCGACCCGGCCGACGAGTTCTCACTGGTCTGGTTGGAGACCGTCGCTGCGGCCCAGGGGCAGCCCGCGCCGGCGCCCGGCGCGCTGCTCGCCGCCCTGCTGACGCTCGACTCCCGGGACGGCGCGTACCTGTCGGGCGGCGGCCCCGGCCAGGACATCGGGCCGGACGAACTCCTCGGCCACCCCGCCGACCCCGACAGCATCCACACCCCCGCCACCGGGCTGGAGGCGCTGGGCGAGATCGACGACATCGCCGTCGTCGCCACCCCGGACTCCGTCACGCTGGGCCCGGACGCACAGCTGACGGCCGTCCAGAACCTGATCGGCCACTGCGAGCGGCTGCGCTACCGGATGGCGGTGGTGGATCCGCCACAGGGCAGCTCGATCTCCGAAGTGCGCCGGTTCCGCTCGCAGTTCGACACCGGCTACGCCGCGCTCTACTACCCCTGGGTGCGCATCGTGGACCCGACCCGGCGCCCCGACCCGAGCACGCCCCAGCCCCTGCTGGACGTCCCGCCGTCCGGCTACGTCGCCGGGGTGTACGCGCGCAGCGACATCGAGCGCGGTGTGCACAAGGCCCCCGCGAACGAAGTGGTCCTCGGCATCACCGACTTCACCACCAACGTCACCTACGACCGGCAGGCGGTGCTCAATCCCGAGGGGATCAACGCGCTGCGCTTCTTCGAGGGCCGGGCCAGGCGGATCTGGGGCGCCCGGACGATGAGCTCCGACCCCGAGTGGAAGTACGTCAACGTCCGCCGGCTCTTCCTCTACCTGGAACACTCCATCGACAAGTCGACCCAGTGGGCGGTCTTCGAGCCCAACAACGAGCGCCTGTGGGCCTCGGTCCGGCAGAGCGTCGAGGACTTCCTGCTGGCCACCTGGAAGACCGGTGCGCTGATGGGCACCAAGCCCGAGGAGGCGTACTTCGTCCGCTGCGACCGGACCACCATGACCCAGAACGATCTCGACAACGGCCGCCTGATCTGTCTGATCGGCGTCGCACCCACCTATCCCGCCGAGTTCGTGATCTTCCGCATCGGCCAGTTCACGGCGGACGCGCAGGACGGCTGAGGCCCCGGGACGCCCGCGATCCAGGTCGGCTGACGTGCAGGACAGCCGACCTGCAGGACAACTGACGTGCAGGAGGGCCGACGTGCAGAGCCACCGGCCCGGCAGGAGGCAGATCCATGGCAATCCGCAACAACCCGTACGGCGCCTTCAACTTCCTCGTCAGGCTCGGCGACACCGGCGGCGAGGACCAGATCGCCGGCGGCTTCTCCGACTTCAGCGGCGCGGGCAACGAGGTGAAGTTCTCCGAGTACCGCAACGGCAACGACCCGGAGAACCACGTCCGCAAGATCGCCAACACCAACACCACCGACGACGTCACCCTCAAGCGCGGCATCATCGGCGACCTGCGCCTGTTCAACTGGATCAAGGCGACCAGGGAGGGGGCCTTCGACCCCCGGACGGTCGTCGTCACGCTGCACGACGAGGCCAGGGCCCCGGTCTGCCAGTGGGTCCTCCGTGCCGCCCAGCCCAAGAAGTGGGTCGGTCCCACGCTGTCCGGCAAGGGCGGCGGCGAGGTCGCGATGGAGGAACTCCACCTCGTCGCCGAGCGGATCGACTTCGTCTCCCTGTGACCGGGGCGAGCGGTGCGGGAAGCCCGGGGCTCCGGCTGGGCGCGCCCGGGGTCTACCGGGACGACCGGCGACCGGCACCCGCCCTCCGGCCGGTCCGGCTCGACGTGGCCGGCTTCGTCGGAGTGGCGCCGCGCGGACCGGTCGACCAGCCGGTGGCCCTCGACAGCTGGTCCGACTACCTCCGGCGGTTCGGCGGCTTCGAGGGCCCCGGCCTGCTTCCCCACGCCGTACGGGAGTTCTTCGCCCAAGGCGGCACCAGGGCGCACGTGCTGCGCGTCGCCCCCCTGCCGCGCAGCCCCGACCCCGAGGCCCTGAGCGCCACCGCGCTGCACCGCACCCGGCTGACCGCCGCCGACGGCCGTGCCCCGCAGGAGGTCGACCTGCGCGCCAGGGACGAGGGAAGCTGGGGCCAACGGCTCCGTGTGCACTGGGAGTTCGCCGCCTCCCGGCACTTCCTCGGCCCGCTCGACGGCCGGGAGCTCACCCTCCCCGACGGGCCCGCCCCGCCGGTCGGCTCCCTGCTGCGGATCCTCGGCCCCGGCCTGCCGCCCGCCGGGAGCTACGCCCTGGTCACCGCAGTCGCCGACCGTCCGGCCGCCCCGGGGCTGCGCCGGCGCGTCGCCCTGCTCGACCGGCCGACCCTGCCCGCTCCGGGTACGGCTGAGGTCGACCTCGTCACCGCCGCGGTCACCGTGGACGACGCCGACCCCGCGCAGGCCCGCCAGGAGCGCTTCACCGACCTGGGCCTGTCGAGCGCCCACCCGCGCTACGTCGGCGACGTCCTCACCGCCGAGTCGCTGCTGGTCGTCCCCGACGGGCCGTGGCCGGCCGCCCTGCTGCCGCCGGACGTCTTCCTCGGCGCCGCCGACTCCGGCTGCGTCCGCCCGGGTGCGGACCGCTGGGCCGGTATCGGCGCGGACAGCTTCTTCGGCCCGCTCCCGCCGGAGCTGCTGCCCGTCGGCGGCAGCGGGACGGCGGACGGCGAGGAGCTGCCCGGTGGCGCGGTCGCGGACATCCCCGGCGTGGACCGGATGTCGCTGGTCGCGGAGGTCGCCCTGCTCGCCGTGCCCGACCTGCTCTGGCAGTACGGCGTGCCGACGGGCGGCACCGAGATCCCGGTCCGCTCTGCCGGACCGGAGTTCGTGCCGTGCCCGCCCGCCCCGGTGCCGACGGTCTACACCCCGCCCCCGCAGCAGGAGGTCCTGCTGGACGGCCGCACCCAACTGCCCGAGATCCTCCGGCGGCAGGGCAGGCTGGTCGCCCTGGCCGAGCGGCAGCGCCGCTTCGTGGCCCTGCTGGACGTGCCGCCCGGCCTGCCCGCCCGGCTGGTCGCCCGCTGGCGCGCGGGCTTCGACAGCTCGTACGCCGCCGCCTACCACCCCTGGCTGGGCGTCGTCGCCACCGAGCCGGGGTCCGGCCGCCCGGGCGGCGGGCGCGCGGTGCTGGTGCCGCCGTCCGCCTTCGCGGCCGGGATCATCGCCCAGCGCGAGCAGCGGCTCGGGATCCCGTGGGGCCCGGCGAACGTCCTGGCGGTGGACGCGGTCACCGCCGCCGACCGGCCCACCGCCGCCGAGCTCGACGAGCTGCACCTGCTCGGCATCGACACCTTCCGCGCCGAACGGGACGGCTTCCGGCTCGCCTCGGCCCGTACTCTCTCCAGCGATCCCGACTACCGGCAGCTGAGCGTGCGCCGACTGATGACCATGCTCCGGCTGGTCCTCGAACGCCAGGCCCAGAGCCTCGCCTTCGAGCCCGACTCGCCGCAGCTGAGGTCCGAACTGCGCGGCGCGGTGACGCAGTTGCTGCGCGACCTGTTCCGCGACGGGGCGCTGGCCGGGGCCGGCGAGGACCAGGCGTTCTTCGTCCGCTGCGACGAGGGGCTCAACCCGGCCTGGTCCCAGGGGCTCGGGCGGCTGGTCGCCGAGGTCGGGGTCGCGCCCGCGCAGCCGCTGGAGTACCTGGTGCTGCGGATCGCGCAGGACGCGGACGGGGCGCCGGAGGTGACGGGATGACCGCTCGACGGGTCGGGCCCGCACCGGGGCGGGGCGGCCGCCGCTCCGGCCCGGTGCGGCCGGCGACCGGGGCCGCCCGCCCCGGGGCGGTGCGTGGCTGATGGCCGAACTCGTCCAGGGCTTCAGGTTCCGGGTCGGGCTGACCCGCAGCACGTCCCCGGGCCCGAGCGCGGCGCCGCCGCCGGTCCTCGGGGCGGAGCCCGCCCGGCAACGGACCCGCTCGCCCGCGATCCCCGAGCAGGGCACCGGGGCGGCCGACCGGCTCGGTGACGGCGGCTTCCAGGAGTGCACCGGCCTCGATCTGGAGGCCGACCTCCGCGACCGGCTGGAGGGCGGACGCAACGACGGGACGGTGCGGGGCGTGGGCCGGGTGAAGCTGCAACCGGTGGTGCTCAGGCGCGGCATGCTGGTTCCCACCGACGGCGGCGGTGCCGACACCGCCCTGTGGGACTGGCTGCACGGCATGGTGAGCGGCACCCTGCCGCTGCCCCGCTACGACGGCGACGTGGAGGTCCTGGACCCGTCCGGCGGCCGGGTGGTGGCCCACTGGCGGTTCACCCGGGGGCTCCCGCTCAAGCTGACCGGACCCGCCCTCAACGCACGGACCGGCGAGATCGCCATCGAGGAACTGCACATCGCCCACGAGGGCCTGCGGCTGGAGAGGACCGGATGACACCGCTCGCGCACGCCACCCTGCAACGCCTCCGGCGCGGTACCGCCACGGCCAGGGACCAGCCCGTCCCGGTACTGGACGACGGCCCGGCGGTGCCCGTCCAGTTCAACCCCGCCTCGCTGCGGATCAGCCGCAGCAACAACACCGACCGGGGCGGTACCACCACCCTGACCCAGAAGCGCCAGTACACCTCCCAGGAGGGTGCGACGCTCGCCTTCGACCTCGAGTTCGACACCGCCGAGCAGGGCGGCACCGGGGACCACGTGGACGTCCGGAAGTGGACGGCGCTGGTACGGCAGTTCGTGGAGCCGCCGCCCGACAGCACCGGGGACCCGCCGCCGGTGGTCCGCTTCGTCTGGGGGACGCTGCGCTTCAACGGGATCGTCACCCAGGTCACCGAGGAGCTGGACTACTTCGCCCCGGACGGCACCCCGCTGCGGGCCAGGGTCGGCGTCACCATCGCCGAACAGGACTTCAGGTACCAGGCGAACGAGAAGGGCCCGGGCGTGCGGGACGCCCGGGAGGCGACCGACCCCGGACAGCCCCGGCCAGGCACCGCGCCCGGGACGGCCGGGACCGGCCGTCCGCGGCAGGTGGTGCAGGCCCAGGAGGGGGAGAGCGCACAGCAGTTGCTGGCGCGCCTCGGACTCGACCCGGCGGCCTGGCGGGGTGCGATGCGCGGGCTGGACAGCCCGCTGTCGCTGCCGGCGGGTGCCGTGGTGCAGCTCGGCGCCGAGGTCTCGGCGGGCGGCGGCGGTACCGCGAGCGGGCAGTCGGCCGGTTTCGCCGGTGCGCCCGCGACCGCGTCGGTGGCCGGGCTGGCGGCGGCCCTCGGACTGGGCCCGGGGCTCCCGCGGTCCGACGACCTGTCGGCAGGGTTCGCGCTGTCGGCCGGCGGTGGGATCGCGACCTCGGCGGACAGCGTGCTCGCGGACACCGCCGCACAGGCCGTCGGGCGGGCGCAGGACTCGTTCGCCGCGCCGCCCGCTGTCCGGCGGCCGGGCGTCCCGCAGGGCCTTGCGCAACAGTCGCTCGTCCCGCAGGGCGCCGACCGGCGGTCCGCCGGCTACGGCCGGGGCATCCCGCTGCGGGTCCGGGCCGATCCGGGGACGGTGGCCGACGGCGAGGCCGGGGGAGGGCGCAGCCTGGCCGGCCGCGCCCGGCCGAGCGAGGTTCCGCCCCCGGTGGGGCTGTCCGCGCCCTGGGAGCAGCTGCCGCCGCCCTCCGCCGACCGCCGCGCCGCCGACTGCGAGCAACGCCGCCGTGACGCCGGGCCGAGCACTCTGAGATGGCGTCCGCAAGGAGCGTGACCGTGCGCCGGGCCGTGCGGCCCCGCACGGCCCGGCGCCGGCCGCGTTCCGGCGCGGCCGGCTGCTGCCGCTGCTGTCGCGGCTGCCGGGTGGTGCGGCAGCGGTGCGGTGCGGCGCGTCCGCCGGGTCGGGTCGAAGGAAGGCAGTCGTCCTCCGCTCTGTGCGGTTCCTCGCGTCCCAGGGGCGCTCAGCGGCCGCCCGGCGGCCGGGCAGGGAGGCTTTGGATGAGCGTGCACATCGGGGAGGTCCACACGGACGTGGTGCCCGCCGGGGCGCCGGCCGAGCAGCGCGGCGGCGGGCAGTGGACGGCCGAGCGGCTGCGCGAGGCGCTGGCGCACGCCGAGTGGCTGCGCGCCCGGGTGGCCGCGGAGGGCTTCGATGACTGAGCCCGCCGTCAGTGCCGTCTCCCCGGTCTTCGAGGTGGCCGGGACGCTGGTGCGGGAGCTCGCCCGGGACTGCGTCCGGCTGGAGGTCGCCGAGGGCGCCGAGGGCCTGCGGACCCTGCGCGCACACCTGCTGGCCGTCGGCATCGGCGCCAGGGGCCCGCAGGACCGGCTGGCGCACCTGGACGGCCGCACGGTCGACCTCGGCAGCCCGCTCAGGGTGTCGCTCGGCCCGGCGGGCGGACAGCGCCACGTCTTCGAGGGCACCGTCTCCGCCCTGGAACTGGTGCTGGACGACGGTGAACCGCCGCTCGTCGTGGTGCACGCCGAGGACGCCCTGATGCGGCTGCGGATGACCCGCAGGATGCGCACCTACACCGATGTCACCGACGGCGAGCTGGCCGAGGCGGTGGCCCGTGAGCACGGTCTGCGGGCGGCCGTGGACCTGGACGCGGACGCGCCGCGCTACGACGTCGTCCAGCAGCTCAACCAGAGCGACCTGGCCTTCCTGCGCGAGCGGGCCCGCCTGCTGCAGGCCGAACTCTGGTGCTCGGGAGGCACCTTGAACCTCTGTTCCCGCTCCGCGCGGCAGGCCACCGCCGTCACCCTGGTGTTCGGCCGTGACCTGCTGTCCGCCCGGTTCGCCGCGGACCTCGCGCACCAGCGCAGCGAGGTCGTGGTGACGGGGTACGACGCCGAGCAGCGGCGGCCGATCGACGAACGGGCCGGGCCGGAGGCCGTCGAGGCCGAGGCCCCCGCGGGCGGGCGGACGGGCGCTCGGCTGCTCGGCCGGACGCTCGGCCCGAGCACCACGCTCCGGGTCCGCGAGGCGGCCCTGGGCCCGGCGGAGGCGAGCGCCTGGGCGCGGGCGGAGATGCTGCGCCGGGGCCGGCGGTTCGTCACCGCGACCGGGGTCACCAACGGCACGCCCGACCTGCTGGTGGGTACCCGGCTCACCCTGGAGTCGGTCGGCGGGCCGTTCGAGGGGCCGGGGTACCACGTGACGCGGATGCGGCACACCTTCGATCTGGAACACGGCTTCCGCACCCGCTTCGAGGCCGAACGCCCGACGCTCAACGGGGTGGTCTGATTGGCTCTGTCCGCACCGCCCGACGGTGCCGTTCCCGGCTACTTCGGCGTCTACCCGGCGATCGTCACGGACATCGTGGACGAGCGGCGGCTCGGCCGGGTCCAGGTCCGCTTCCCCTGGCTCGGCACCGACGGCGACCGGGACGTCCGGGCCTGGGCCACCCTCTGCTCCCCGTACGCCGACGCGGACCAGGGCCTGCTCGTCCTGCCCGAGGTGGACAGCCAGGTCGTGGTCGCCTTCGAGGCGGGCAACCTGCGCCGCCCGTACGTCATCGGCGCGGCCTGGAACGGCCGGGAGCCGCTGCCGCACACCCCGGAGGCGGCCAACGACATCCGGCTGCTGCGCTCCCGGGCCGACAGCAGGCTGGAGTTCGACGACACCGGCGGTGCCGCCAAGGTGCGGATCACCATGGCCTCGGGCCACCAGGTGACGCTCGACGACGCGACGCAGCAGGTGACGGTCCGCCACGCCGGCGGCTGTGTCGTGCGGCTGACCGCGACGGCGGTGGAGGTCGCGGCCAACGTGTCGGTCGAGGTGACGGCGCCGACGGTGAAGGTGGACGCCGCGCTCGCCACCTTCACCGGCCTGGTCAAGGTCGGCACGCTGGTCGCCGACCAGATGGTGATGTCGCCCGCCTACACGCCCGGCGCGGGGAACCTCTGGTGAGCGCGGCGGAGCACGGGTTCAAGCTGCGCGCCCCCTGGTACGTCTGCGAGCGGGGCGGCTACGACCGGTTCAGTCCGGCGGCCGAGCGGCCGGCCATCCAGAAGTACGACTCCGCCGAGTTCGTGCACCGGCTGCTGGCCGATCCCCGGGACTCGCTGAGGTTCGACGCCGAGGAGGACGTCTGGTCCTACCCGGTCGCGGTGCCGGCCGCCCGGCGGGGCGCCGGGCGGCTGCGGTTCGCGACGCACCAGCTGGTCAGGACCGAGCTGCGCAAGCTGTACCAGCCCAGCCACGACCGCTTCTACGCGGTGGCGGTCGAGCTGTTCTGCGACCGCCCCGGGCTGCCCCGGCCGGCCCCCGCCGACGAGGTGGAGGTCGGCCTGGTGATGCGCAGGCTCACCATGCACGTGACCGCCGGGCCGCCGGTGGTCCGGCGCCTGGCCCGGCAGCTGACCGCACGCCTGCTGGCGGCCCAGAACGCGGGGGCGAAGCCGGAGTCGCTGCGCGAGAGCGACGTCGACGACGTGGTGTGGGCCGATGCCGCACACCGGCTCTCCGTCGACCCCGGGGACGGCTACTGGCTGGACCGCCTCGGCCTGACGGAGGTCGTCGAGGGCTGGGTGGTCGGGCCGACCGGCCGTGGCCGGTGGCAGCCGGTCGCACCGGACGGCACCCCCGAGGACCAGGTCCTGCCGATGTGGCGGCTGCCGGGTTCCGGCGAGAACTGCGCGGCGGCGGCGACCCGTTCGCTCTGGTTCGGCCCGGTGCCGACCTTCTCCGGCGAGCACGACGCCGACGGCGCCCCGAAGCTGGACGAGGAGGCCGTCTACCAGCTGCGCTGCTTCGTCCGCCGCAAGTCCGCGCCGGGGGACGGGCGGTGTCCGCCGCAGGTGTCCTGGAGCGCGCCGACCGAGCCGTTCCGGCTGGCCGCCTTCTTCGACCCGCAGGGCAGCAAGAACCGTCAGGTGTCGGTACGGCTGCCGGACTTCCGCACCCTGGCCGCCCGCGCGGGCCGGCCGCCGGGCCCCGGTGGCGCGGTGGTCACCAGCCCGCCGCAGTCCCAGCTCTCCTTCGACCCGGGCGGCGGGACACCGAGCGGCGGCTCGGTGGGCGGCACCTCGCCGAGGGTGTGCACCTTCGCGGTCGAACTCCTCACGATCGTGGCGTTCTTCGTGTTCAGCCTGTTCCTGCCGGTCGTGGTGTTCCTCTTCCAGTTGTGGTGGCTGCTGGCGCTGCGGTTCTGCCTGCCACCGGCCGCTGCTGCGACGGCCCTGCTCAAGGCGTACTTCGCGGGCGGCGGCACGCTCGCCGACCTGCCCGCCACGGCCCCGGGGCCGCCCGCCCCGCCGTCGGCGGACCGCACCATGCTGGACGCCCTGCTCGGCGCCCCCGGGGCGAGTGCCCGGCTCGCCGCCGACGGCAGCGGGTTCCCCGCCGCCGACGCCGCCGAGCTGCCGGCCGCCCTCGACCCGGCCACGGCGGCGCGGCCCGCCGAGCCGCCGGCGGAGTGCTCGCCGCCCGACCCGCTCTGCGGGGGCGGCACGTGAACCGCGCGCGGCCTCGTACGGGGGAGTGATGGCACAGGCCCGTGAACAGAGCCCGGCCCCACCGCAGCCGGCCCCCGCCAGGGCGCCGGCTCCCGCGGCGGCCGCTCCGACGCGGCCGGGCGGGCTGTCCGGCGAACTGTCGGGCATCGGCGGCCTCAGGGACGAACTGCCGCTGGAGGGCGGCGTCGCGCTCACCGCCACCCCGGCGGTCGCCGAGTACCTGGGCCGGCTGGGCCCTGCGGGCGGCCGGGTGCCGGTGCGGCTCGGCAGCGTGGCCGCCGGGACGCTGCTGCTGCGGCAGACCGGGGCCGGGCTGGCCACCGGACCCGGTGACGGCTTCCAGCCGGTGCCACTGCTGCACCCGCTCTTCCTCCCGCTGCGCGACCGGGGGATCGAACCGGTGCTGGCCGTCCGCACCACGGCCGCCGGTGTGCTGGAGGGCCACGCCTCCGCACTGGTCGGGGGCCGGCTGGCCGGCGGCCTGCGCGGGCTGGTCGACCAGGTCGAGACCCACGGCCAGGACCTCGGCTGGACCGGACTGAGCGGACTGCGGCTGCCCGGGGTGGTCAACGAACTGCGCGGCCGGGTGCTGACGGTGCAGGCCACCGGGATGCACTTCGAACTCGGCGGCTTCCTCGCCGCGACGGGCACCTTCGGTCTCGCCGACGAGACGGTGACCTTCGACGCGACGGCGACCGGTACGGCCCCCGGCCTCGGCACGGTCACGGTGCCGGTCACCCGGGGCGCGGACGGCGCACTGTCGGGCGCGGCCGTGGTGGACGTCGCCCTGCGCGGCTTCACCGGGCAGCTGGCGGTGGCCTTCGGCGGCGGCGCCGTCGACGTCCGGGGAAGCGTCGGGTACACCGGCGAGAAGCTCGGCGGCCGGCTGACCCTGGTCGCCACGGACGCCGCCTCCGCGCGGGAGCTGACGGACGGCCTGGTCTCCGGTGCCGAACCCCGGGCCCCGGCGGCCCCGCGTCCCGGGCCGCGGGTGGTCGCGGGCTGGGGCACGGTCGACGTCCGGCTCGCCGACTGGCTGGGCGGTGAGGCCCTGGTCGTGGTGGACCACCTCGGCGATGTGACGGTGGTCGGGAAGATTACCCCGCACCTGGAGAAACCACTCTTCGAGGCGGAGCGGTGGGCCAAGGAGCTGCCGAAGCTGGAGGTCCGCACCCTCTACGGGATCCCGCTGGTCGGCAACGTCTTCGTCTTCGCGAACATCGGCCTCGGGGTCTTCGCCGGCCTCGGCCCGGCCACGTTGCAGCGCATCGAGCTGACCGGCACCTGGTCCACCAAACCGGAGGTGCTGAGGAACTTCGGGCTCACCGGGACACTCGACGTCCCGATCAGCGCCGGGGTCCGGCTGACGGCCCAGGGTGGTGCGGGCGTCGAACTGGTCGGGCACGACATCAAGTTCGGTGTCGGGATCGACGCGACCGCAGCGATCCGCGGCTATCTGCGGGCCACTCCGAGGATCGGTTACCGGGAGGTCGCCGACCCGGGGGCGGGCAAGCACGGCGAGTTCTTCCTCGGCGGGCACCTGGAGCTGGCCGCCCGGCCGGCCCTGGGGCTGGGCGGCGAGCTCTTCGTCGATCTGGTCAGTCCCTGGTGGTCGCCCGCGCCGAGCAGGCGGTGGGACTGGCCGCTCGGGCAGCTGGAGTACCCGCTGCCCGGTGAGTTCGGGATCGGTGCCGATCTCGCCGACCACGTCCTGGGGTCGGGGCGGCGTCCCGAGCTGACGTTCGGCGAAGTGGCCTTCAGCGCCGACAAGTTCATGGGGGACCTGCTGGGCGGGCAGGCGCCGCAGAAGTCGGGCGCCGACGAGGCCGGGCCGGCCACCTGGCAGGACACCGCCGCCGCCCGGTCCTCCGCCCCCGGAGCGCCCGCCGCCAAGGCCCCTGCGCCCAAGGCGGCTGCCCCCAAGGCGCCTGCGCCCACGGCGGCGAAGCCCGCTCGGCCGGCCGGCTCCGCCGCCCCGCCGACGGCCGTCCGCGCCCCGCAGCCCGGGAACGAGGCCGTCCCGAGCCCGGCCAAGCAGAACCGCTGGCTCGGCGGGCTCCAGGCGCTCGGCGGCCTCGCCGAACACTCGCACCAGGACCCGCTGGACGCGGCCGGGATCCGGGACGCACTGGCCGGACTGCGCCGGACGTACGGTTTCAGCGAGCTGACCGCCGAACTGCGGGCGGGCGACTGGGTGGTCGCGGCCGGGATGAGTCCGAGGGTCAAGAACGCGGCCAGGGTCAGCGCCAGGACGGCGGCGACCGCCGCCCAGGGCCCGAAACCCGACGTCGCGCCGCCCGGTCACGTCTACCGCGGCGGCCTCTACAAGGACCTCAAGGACCCGGCCACCGGGAACAACGTGCCGGGGACGGAGATCAACCACATCCCGCCCAACTCGGTGGTCCACCTGGACACCAACGGCCCGGCCATCCAGATGGACCGGCGGGACCACAAGGAGACGGCCAGCTGGGGCAGTTGGGCGACGTCCCAGCAGCACCGGGCGGACCAGCGGAACCTGATCGGCAGGGGGAGGTACCACGGTGCGATCCAGAAGGACATCGACGACATCAGGTCGAAGTTCGGCGCCAAGTACAACCGGGCCGTCCGGGAGATGCTCAACGTCATGCCGTCGGGCTGGTGGTGACGGCCCGGTACACTGCCGGACCGCAGTCCGCACCGAAGTCCGCGCCGAAGCCCGCACCCCGGTCAGCGCCGAAGCCCGTGCCGAAGCCCGCGCCGAAGCCCGCGCCGCGGCGCCGCCTGGCGGGGGCCGCCCGGCCGGGGCGAAACGCTCCGGTGACGGTTGCCGCCCATCATCGAGGCATGGCAGCAGCATCCGACCCCTCGACCACAGTCCCGGCGGCGGCAGCCTCGACCACCCCGGCCGACGCCTGGCTCGGCACCGGAGTCCGCTTCCCGCTCCGGCCGCAGGGCGGCCTGGCCTGGGCCAGCGGGATGGCGCTGGTGCGGCAGTCGATCGAGACGATCCTGGACACCGAACCCGGGGAGCGCGTGATGCGGCCCGACTTCGGCTGCGGGCTGCGGCGCTACCTGATGGCACCGAACAACGCCGCCACCCGTGCCGCGCTGAGCGAGCAGGTGGCCGACGCGCTGACCCGCTGGGAGCCCCGGATCCGGGTCACCGAGGTCGCCGTCACGGCGGCCGAGGAGCCCACCATGGTGTGGATCGACATCGCCTACGTCCGGCTGGTCGACCTGCGCCCGGACAACCTCGTCTACCCCTTCTACCTGCGGTGACGGGCGGGTGACGACGCAATGGCGCTGATCGGCCCGATCCTCGACGACCGCACCTTCGAACAGCTCAGGGACGAGCTGGTCAGGCGCATCCCGGTCTACGCCCCCGAGTGGACCGACCACAACGCCGGTGACCCCGGCGTCGTCCTGCTCGAACTCTTCGCCCACCTCGGCGAGTCGCTGCTCTTCCGCTTCAACCAGATACCCGACGCGACCAAGGTCGCCTTCCTGCGCCTGCTCGGAGTCCGGCCACGGCCCGCCCGGAGCGCGCGCACACTGCTCGTCCTCGACACCGAACTGCCGCAGGGCGTCCAGGTGCTGCGCGGCACCGAGGCCCGGGCCGGCGCACTGGCCTTCGAGACCGAGAACGAGGTGGTCGCCTGGCCGCTGGAGACGTACGCGGTCGGCAAGACCGCCGCACCCGCCCTCGCCGACGACCCGGCGCGGGCCGCCACCGAGCGGCGCCGCCGGCAGGACGCGGTGGCCGCGCTGCCCGCCGAGGAACAGTGCAGGGCGCAGCGGACGGGCGCCTCCTTCTACGTCACCACCGCCGTCCCGGTCGACCCGTCGGCCGCCGGCCAGGCACCGCTCGACGTCAGCGCCACCGTCGACCGCTGCCTGTGGATCCCGCTGCTCGCCAGGAGCGCCACCGACCCGACCCTCCTGCGCAACCGCGCCCTCTTCGTCGGTTTCGCCCTGGACGAGCAACTGCCCCGCCCCTTCGACCTGGTGGCCCGCAACCCCGCCGACCCGACCAGGCTGAAGGCGAGCGAACTGACCGCAGACCCGCCCGCCTTCCTCTGGGAGCTGTGGAACGGCCCGGCCGCCCCGGGCCCGGTCCCGTTCACCCCGCTCGCCGTCCTCGCCGACACCACCCGGGGCCTGACCACCACCGGGGTGGTCACCGTCCTGCTGCCCGAGGCGTTCCCGCTCCACCCGAGGGCCCCGCACAGCGCCGGTGACCTGCTCAGCCCGCCACCGCTGGACGACGAGCGGCTCGCCGCCCGCGTCATCGGCTGGCTGCGGGTGCGCCGCCCGGCGACCGAGAACGACGCGATCCACCGGATCGGCTGGGTCGGGTTGAACGCGGTCGGCGCCGTCCAGGCCCGGACGGCCACCCCCGAACTGCTCGGCACGGGCACCGGCGACGCCGGCCAGACCTTCCGGCTGACCCGGAACCCGGTGCTGGCGGGCACCGTCCGGCTGGAGGTCGAGGAGGCCGACGGCTGGCGGAGCTGGACGGAGGTCGAGAGCTTCGCCGACGGCGGCCCGCTGGACCGGTCCTACACCGTCGACCTCGACGCCGGCACGGTCACCTTCGGCACCCGCACCAGGCTGCCGCAGATCGGCGAACGGATCAGGGTCCTCTCCTACCGCTACGGCGGCGGCGCGACGGGGAACGTCCCGGCCGGGGCGATCACCTCGCTGACCGGTGTCGCCGGGGCCAAGGTCGGCAACCTGCTGCCCGCCACCGGCGGGGCCGACCCGGCCTCACTGGCCGACGCGCTCGACGCCCTCCCCGCCGAGGTGCACCGCCGGGACCGAGCCGTCACTGCCGACGACTTCCGCGCCCTCGCGCTCGAAGTCCCCGGCGTACGGCGGGCCGAGGCCCTGCCGCTGCTGCACCCCGACACCCCGGCCCAGCCGGCCGCCGGAGTCGTCAGCGTGCTGGTCTTCCCGACCGAGGACCTGCGCGACCCGGGCGCACCCCTGCCCGACCTCGCGCTGCTGCGCCGGGTCGCGGCCTACCTCGATCCACGGCGGCTGGTCACCACCGAGCTGTACGTCATCCCGCCGACGTACCGGGAGATCGCGGTCTCGGTGGGCGTCAAGGTGCGGGACGGGTTCCAGGTGGACGCGGTGCGGCGCTGGGTCGAACTGATCCTGCGCCAGTACCTCGCTCCGCTGCCGCCGTACGGGCCGGACGGCGCCGGCTGGCCGCTCGGGCGGGCGGTGCGGCGGGCCGAGTTGGAGGCGGTCGCGGTGCAGGTCGACGGGGTCGAGTACATCGAGGACGAGCTGCGGCTCGCCTGGCGGCCGGGGGCCGGTGCGGCAGCCGGTGCGGTGGCGGATCCGGCGGCCGGTGCGGCGGCCGGTGACTGGGTGACCGCTCCGCTGGTGCCGATGCGGCCGTGGGAGGTGCCCGGGCTGGCCGGGATCACCGTCGTCACCGGTTCCCCGCTGCCGCCCGGCACCGGCTACCCCGCGACACCGCTGCCCGGCGGTGACCCGGTCCTGGTCCCGCTCCCACCGGAGGTCTGCTGATGGACGGCGACCGGGCGATCAGCGTCCTGGCCGATCCGGACCAGTGGGCCCGGTGCAGCCACAACGCCACGGCTCTGCTGGCGGAGGGCGGCGTCGGGCTGGTCTGGGACATTCCCGACCCGGCGGTGGCCGCGGCCTCGGGCCGCACCGACCCCGGCGCCCCCGGGGGGCCGGCCGGTGGCGCCGGTGCGTCCCCTGCCCCCGGTGCCGGTCCTGCCGGGCTGGCGTTCGACCGGTGGGGCCGGGCATACCGGTCGCGGCCCGCCGACGGGCGGGTCGAGGTGCTGGACGCCGCCACCCAGCCGTGCGGCGCTGCGGCCCAGCCCTGTGACGGCGCGGCCCGTCCCTGCGGTGCGGGCCGCCCCTGCGGCGCCGCCGCGTCGTCCCGGGGCGCCGCGTCGCACCACCCCGGTGCGCTGCGCACCCCCCGAGGGCTCGCCGTCGACGGTGCGCAGCGCCTGTACATCGCCGAATCCTGCGGCGGCGCCGTCCACGTGGTGGACCTGTGGGCCGGGCGGCTGCTGCGCCGGGTCCCCGTCCGCTCGGCCGCGCAGCGGGCACGCAGGCCGCTCGACGTGGCCGCCGTCTGCGGCGGGGCCGTCGTGCTGCTCGCCGACCCGCCCGGGCTGGTCCTGCTCCAGGGGCGGCGCGGTCCGCTGAAGGGGCCCGCCGTGCTCCGGCCGCCCGGCGCCGAGGGCCTCGCGCCGGTCCGGGTGGCCGCCTCGGGCAGCCGGGTCCACCTGCTCTGGTCGGCGCCCGGCAGCCCGCTCGCCGTCCTCGCGCGCGCCGACGGCAGCGGGGCGCTGACCGTGGCGGCGGCGAGCGACCTCGACCTCACGGCCGACGGCACCCTGGTCGTCGCGTGCGGTCCGGGCCGGCCGCTCCGGCGCTTCGGCCCCGACGGGGCGTCCTGGGCGGAGATCGAGCCGCTCCACGCGCCCGGCCACGACGGCGGCGCCCTGGCCGTCGCGCCCGACGGCCGGACCGCCTTCACCACCGCCGACGGCTTCGGCTGGACGGCCGGTCCGGCCGCCCGCTACACCCAGCAGGGCAGCGTCGTCAGCTACCGCCTGGACTCCGGCAGCTACCGCACCCGCTGGGGCCGGCTGTTCGTCGACGCCTGCATCCCGCCGGGCACGGACGTCCGGGTGAGCTTCCTGAGCAGTGACGAGGACGAGGTCCCCGATCCGCTGCCCCGGACTCCCGCCGGGCGTGGGCAGCGCGCGGTCCGGCACCCCGAACTGACCCCGCCGCTGCCCTCACTCGCCCGGCTCGCCCGACTGCCCGACCCCGCAGCGCTGTTCCGCCGCCCGACCGGCCGCGAATGGCCCTGGGCGCAGATCGCCCCCGACGACGACTACGAAACGTACGAGGCGCCGGTGACCGCCCCGCCCGGCCGCTACCTGTGGGTCGTCCTCACGCTCGGCGGCACCGCCCGGCTGACCCCCCGGGTCCGCGCGATGCGCGTCGAGCACCCGGGCCACCGCCTCGCGGCCCGACTGCCCGGCTCGTGGAGCCGGGACGAGGCCGACGCGGACTTCCTGCAACGCTTCCTCGCCCCGGCCGAGGGCATGCTGCACGAACTGGACGGCCGGGCCGCACTGCGCGCACTGCTGCTCGACCCGACCGCCACCCCGCAGGAGGCGCTGGGCTGGCTGGCCGGCCTGGTCGGGGTGGTGCTCGACCGCCGGTGGACGGTGGAGGCCCGACGCGCACTGGTGGCCCAGGCGTACGACCTGTTCCGGATCCGGGGCACCCTGTCCTGCCTGGAACGGATCCTGCGGATCCACCTGCAAGTCCCGGTCGGCATCGTGGAGAACTGGCGCCTGCGCGGCCTCGGCGGCGCGGTCCTGGGCACCGCGCCGGGCGGACCGCCGGCCCCCGCGATCGGCGGCGCGGCCGCGTCGGCCGGGGCACTCGGGCACTTCACGGTGGGCGGCCAACTCCCCGGCCGGGACGGCTACTCGGCCTCCGCCCACCGCTTCACCGTCCTGATCGCCGCCCCACTCGACGGCGACCGGCTCGACGTGGTCCGCAGCATCGTGGAGACCCACCGCCCGGCCCACACCCTGGTGGACATCTGCCCGCTGGGATCCGGTATGCGGATCGGCCGCAGCCTGCACCTCGACCTGACCTCGGTGGTCGGCCCCGGTGCGGCCTGGGGGCCGGCCGTGCTCGGGCACGTCCTGGTCGGCGGCGACGGCGTGGTGGGTGTGCCGTCGGCGGCGGCCAGGCTGGGCGACACGTCGATCGCGGGGGCGGTGAGGGTCGGATGAGTACGTCCACCGGCGCCACTGCTTCCGCCGCCGCCGTGACCATCGAGCGGCTCACGACGACGCTCCACCCGGGTGCTGCCGAGGAGCTCCCCGGGAGCAGGCTCGACGGCCCGCTGCGGCACCTGGTCGGCGGAGGTCTGGCGCAGGCGCTGGACGCCCTGCGGCTGCCGCCGGGCCGATGGTGCGTCAGGAGGATCGACGTGGCCGTCACACTCGACCCCGCCCGGACCGACCTCGCACTCGCGTCCGGCTGGTCCGAGGCGCTCGCCGCCGCGATCGAGCGGGCCGTCCGGGACGGCTCGGGCGAGGTCGTCCACTACCGCCACGAGATCGACCTGCTGGCCGATTTCGTCGCCGGGGCGGCCACCGGTCGCACCGAACGCAGCTGGGCCTGGCGGCAGGCCGCCGTACTGCGCCCCGGGGACCAATCGCCCTCCGCCGCTCCGGGCGCGGCGATCCTCACCGCTCTCACGCGCAGCCGGCAGCACGCCGCCGCCGCCCTGCTGCGGGCGGCGGCGGAGTGCGGACTGCCCGCGCTGGACCGGGCGCTCGGCCGGGACGGCTGGCAGCGGGCGGCCGCCCTGGTGGCGCTGGCGTCCTGGTCCGAGCCCACACGGTCCGGGTCCGGCCACCAGCACGATCCGAGTCCCGGGAACAGCCACGGTCACAGCCCCGGCCACAGCCCCGGTCATGGCGAGGCTGCCGCCGAGGTGCAACAGGCCCTGGCCCGCCGTCTGGTGAACGGTTCGCGGCTGGCCGAGCTGGTGCGCGGTTCGCGGCTGCGCCCCGAGCCGGGGACTTCGACGGCGTGGGCCGTACTGGTCGTGGCCGAGACGGACCCGGCCTCCCTGCACCGACACCCGCACCCGGCCCTCCCCGCCTTGATCGCACGAGAGTTGACCGCCCGGCACGGTCGGCCCGCGGGGCACGCCCACCGGGCACCGGAGGAGCACCCGCCGGACGGCGTCCCCGGAACCGGGCCGCCATCACGTCACAGCGGCTCGCCGGTAGCCCTGTCCGCCACTGACGAGACGCCGTCCGTCCCCGCCCCCGCCCCGGTCGCGTCGGCAGCGCCGGATCCCGGACCGCCCGGCGACGCCGACGGCGGAGTGCCCACCGCCTGGGCCGGACTGCTCTTCCTGCTGGCCACGGCGGCCGAAGCTGGCCTGCCGCACAGGATCCTGGACGAACCCGCGCTGGCCGCCCGTCCGCTGCGCTGGGTACTGCACTCGGCCGGCCGTGCGCTCCTGCCGGCGGTGGCGGCGGACGACGCCGCGCTGCTCGCCCTGGCTGGGCTGGACGCCTCCCGGGCGGCTGGGCTGCTCGACTCGGCCCCGGCGACACCGGACGAGCGCAGCTGCGTCGAGGCGCTCGCCCGGGACTGGGCGGCGGTGACCGCCGCCCGCCTGCACCCGGCCCCGGCCCCGGTCCTGGACTCGGACCCGGACTCGGATCCGGCCCCGGACGTGGACCCGGCAGCCGTGATCGTCCGACTCGCCCGCAGGGAGGGGATGGTGTCCGTGGAGCCGGGCTGGTTGGAGCTGCGGCTGCCGGTCTCCGGGGTCGCGGTCGAGGTCCGTCGCGCCGGGCTCGATCTCGATCCGGGGTGGGTTCCGTGGCTCGGGGTGGTGGTGCGGTATGTCTATGCCTGAACTGCCGTGGCAGCGGTCCTCGACGGAGCCCTTCCCCACCGCTCTGCCGTCCGAGCTGACCAGCTGCGACCTGTCGGCCAGGGCGGCCGCCCAGGCGCGCCGGGTCGCCGAACTGCTCGACGACACCTGCAGTCCGGAGGCGGCCGGAGCGACCGCGGGCTTTCTGCGGGAGTGGGCGGAGGGCGCCGAGCGCCAGGCGGCCGCGTACGGTCTGGGGCCGTCGGCGGGCGGCGAGGAGTCCCCGCTCGGCCGGCTCGCGCACGGGCTCGGGCTCGGTACCGACGAACTGGACCTGGTCCTGCTGGCCGGCCTGCCCGAGGAGCACGAGGGGATGGCCCGCACCTTCCGCACCATGCACCCCAGGGGTGAGCCGTACCCGAGCGTCGGCCTGGCCGCGCTCCTGCTGGACCGCACCGACCGGCGCGGCGGCCGGCGGAGTCCGCTGCTGCGCAGCCCGATCTGCTCCCCGGTCCGCCGGGGCACCGCCGGGCCGGTCGGCGCCAGGTCCGCCGCACCGCCCGCCCGGACGGTGCTGCGCCGACTGCTGCACGAGGGCCCGGCGGTGCGCGCCGGGGCGCTCGTCGTGCTGGGGGACGGGCCGTTCCACGAGCGCTGCCTGGTCCTCGCCGACCGGCTCTGGGAGGCGTTGCACGGGTTCGCGGCCTGGCCCGCCGCCCTGGCCGAGGTCGACGCGGGAGCGCCGGTGGCGGGCCTCGACGGCTGGCTGGCGCTGCCCGGGAGCGTCCGGGCCGTCGCCGCGCTCCGGTCCGCGGCGCCATGCACGCTGCTGATCCCGGCGCAGGACGAGACGGTGGCGCTCAGCCGCTGTGCCGCCCTCGCGCACGCTGCCGGGTGCGGCCTGCTCGCCGGCCGTGGACGGCCCGAGGACCCGGCGGCGACGGGGTTGTTGGGTCTGCACGCGACGGTGCGCGGCGCCGTTCCGGTGCTGCTGGTGCCGCCCGCGCCCGGCGGCGGTGGACCGGTGGTGCCGGATCTGCGCCGGGTGGCCGGTCCGATCCTGGTCTGCGCCGCGCCCGGCACCGTCCGGCCGGGCCCCGAACGCCCGCTGCTGACCGTGCCGTTGGGCCCGATCGGGGTCGAGGACCGGCGGGCGGCCTGGCGCTCGGCGCTGCCGGAGGCGAGCGAGCACGCCCCGGCGCTCGCGGCCCGGCACCCGCTGGACCCGGCCCTGACCGCGCAGGTGGCGCTGGACCTGCGCAGCGGTGGCGCCGCCGCCCCGCACGGCGGATCGATCTCGGACGTCGCCCGTTCGATCCGGGCCCGGGCCGCTGCGGTGCTGCCACCTGGTGTGGATCTGCTGCGCCCGCAGGCGGGTTGGGACCAGTTGGTGCTGGCCGCCGAGGCGGACGGGCAGCTGCGGGACGCGGTGGCCCGGCTGGAGTACCAGTCGCTGGTGCTGGACGACTGGCAGGTGCGGCGGGCGGCGCGGGCGGCGGGCGGGGTGCGGCTGCTGTTCACGGGTGCGCCGGGGACGGGGAAGTCGCTGGCGGCGGAGGTGGTGGCGGCCGGGGCGGGTACGGACCTGCTGGTGGTGGACGTGTCGCAGGTGGTCTCGAAGTGGATCGGCGAGACGGAGAAGAACCTCGCCGCCGCCTTCGACGTCGCCGAGCGGACGCAGGCGGTGCTCTTCCTGGACGAGGCCGACGTGCTGTTCGCCGGGCGTACCGAGATATCCGACGCCAACGACCGGTTCGCCAACCTGGAGACCGCGTACCTGCTGCAACGGCTGGACAGGTTCGAGGGGTTGGCGGTGCTGGCCACCAACCTGCGGCAGAACATCGACCCGGCGTTCGTGCGCCGGATGGACTTCGTCGTCGAGTTCGACCTTCCCGGTGAGGCGAGCAGGCACCGGCTCTGGCAACTGCACCTGCCGTCGGCGGTGCGGGGCGGGGACGTCGACCTGGCCGCGCTGGCGCACCGCTATCCGGTGCCCGGCGGCTGGATCCGCAACGCCGCGATCGGTGCGGCCTTCCGGGCGGCGGCGGCCGGCTGCCGGGTCGGGCAGCGCCACCTCGCCGAGGAGATGCGCAGGGAGTACGCCAAGGTGAGCCGGCCGTTCCCCGGCGAGCCGGCCGGAGGGCCGGGCGCGGCGAAGGACGAGCGGGCCGAGCGGGCGCTCGCCGAGGCCGCTGCCGCCACCGTTACCCCCGCCACCGGAGCTGCCCCCGCCGCCGGTGCCGCCGCTGAGACTGCCAGGACTTCCCGGGAGGAGAGACCATGACGATGCTCGGTGCCGGTGACGCGCCCGGTGGATGCGGTTGTTCGGAAGGTTCGGTGGGCGGTTCGGTGCCGCCCTGTCCCACCTCGGTGGAGGACCTGGCGGTCAATCCCTTCCTGGCGCTGCGGGTGGCCTTCGGCATGCTGCTCGGCGAGGACGACTTCCGGGTGCTGATGGGCAACCCGCGCGGCAAGCAGATGCTGCACTCGGCGTGGCTGCACGGCGCCGGCGTGGTCTGGGGCCTGGGCGTCGGGCAGGACGGCGACGAGCTCAGGGTGGCACCGGGCCTGGCGGTCGACGGACTCGGCCGCGAGCTGGGTCTCGAGGCCTCGTGGTGCCTGTCGCTGTCGGCCTGGGCCGCCGACCGGGTCGCCCACGAGCCGCAGCAGCCCGCGAGCCCGGAGTGCCCGGGAGAGCCGAGGAAGCTGACGGGCTGGGTGGTCGCCGAGTTCACGGCCCTCCCGGACCGGCCGGTGCCGGCGCTGGCCGATCCCTGCGACGTCACCCGACGGCACGACGACTTCTCCCGGGTCGTCGAGTCCGTCCGGCTCTCGATCCGGCCGGCCGCCCCCGCGCCCTGGCGGCCCTTTCCCCGCGTGCGCGGCCTGCTGGGCCTGGACGAGACCGGGCCCGGTGCCGGACCGGACCGCGCTGCGGCCGAGCTGCCGGCCGAGATCGCCGAGGCGCCGCCGCACGAGCGGGCACTGCGCCTGCTGCACACCTTCCGCCGGCTCGCCGCCGAGGACGCCCGGCAGGCCGCACCCCGGTGCGCGGAGGGCGACGCCTGCCCGCCGCTGCTGCCGGTCACCGAGGAGCACGCGGGGGTGGTCCTGGCGAAGCTGTCCGTCGACGTCCTGGTGTCGGACGGCACCGTGCAGGTCGGCGCCGTGACCGTGGACCAGGACGTCCGTACGGTGATCCTTCCCACCACCACGGTCCAGGAGCTGGTGTGCGGCCTCGCCCCCGCCCTGCTCGGCCAGACCTCGCAGCCGGACGCCGGAGGGCCGCGTCTGGAGCCCGGTTCGGTCCGCTGGTCGCGCGGCAACACCTGCCTGAGCTTCTGCGTCACCGCTCCGCTCGCCGACGGTTCGCTCGACCGCTCGATCGAGATCCACTCGCTCTCCGACCACGGCTACGGCTGGTCCACCGACGAGGTGCGGTCGGTCCGGCTGACCGACGGCGGGCTGCGGGTGGTGGTGGACCTCGACCAGGCGCCGGCGTACGAGTTGGTGCGGGTCCGGATCCGGGGCACCGGGCCGACGCCCTGCTACGGACGGGAGCCGAAGGCGCCCTTCGCCGGGCTGCGCGGCGGCCCTCCGGGCACCCGCGAGGAGGGCCACGACGCCGTGGTCACCGCACAGTTGACCCGCACCGACGGCGCCGGGAGGGCCGACGCATGACGATCGCGAGTGAGTCGCCGGCGGACGACACCGGCAGCACCGGGAGCGGAACCGGCGCCGGAACCGGCAGCACCGGGAGCGGCGACAACACCGGTACCGCCTCGTCGGGTTCGGACGGTACCCCGGCGACGGCCGGGGGCGGGGTCGACCGGCTCAACCCCTTCGACGGCCTGTTCCTGCGTGCGGAACACCTCACCCGCATGCAGGACTACGCCCTCGCCCTCGCCACGGCCGTCGGCGCGGGCGGCGGCCCCGGCGTGGTGGAGGGGTTCGAGGTGGTCAACAGCCAGGGTGTGCTGCAGATCGGCGGCGGCCTGGCGATCGACGCGTACGGGCGGCCGCTGCGCTCCGGCCGGGCCGTCTCGCTGCCGCTGGCCGCCCTGACACCCGACACCGACACCTTCTGGTGGGTCGAAGCGACCTCCGCCGCCTGGGAGTTCGGCGAGAGCGCGGTCCAGGGGACGCTCTGCGACGACCCCTGCTCGGGTGGTGCCACCCGCCGCCCGTACCTCGCCGAGGGGGTGCGGATCAGGCTGACCCCGGCCACCGAGGGCTCCCTGGGCAGTCAGCCGCCCGCCGACCGCCGGGGCTGGCTCGCCTCGCGCCTGTTCGCCGCCGAGCGGACCGAGGCGTCCCCGTGGCCCTACGGTCCCGCCGGATGGACCGCCCTGCCGGGGAGTTGGGCGCCGCCGCCGGCCGCCCCGACCAGGCCGACGGCCGTCCGGCTGGCGGTGCTCGTCCCGGTCAGCGACGACCGCAAGGGCTGGGAGGTGGACGTCTGGGCGGCCCGGCGCGACCGGGGCGGTCCGCCGCCGCAGCGGTACTGGCAGGGCCGGCTCGGGATGCGTCCGTGGGACGTCTTCACCGCCCAAGTGCTCCAGTTCCAGGAGCTGTTGGCCGACCGCTCCCGGGCGCAGCCGCTCCCCGCCTCGGATCTGGCGTCCCTGACGGATCGCCTGGCCCGGCTGGACGAGTCCTACCTGAAGCGGCACACCAAGACCGAGCTGGGGGAGGAGATCGCCCGCATGGTCGAGCAGTTGGGTGCCGGCCTGCTCGGCGGTCCGCAGCAGGCCCGCCAGGACCTGCTCGGACTGGCCGGGCTGGGCATCCACGAACTCCCGCCCGCCGGCTACCTGCCGTGCAGCTACGGCACGACGGCCGATCTCGGTGCGGTGCTGACCCGCCTGCTGGGGACCGAACTCGACCTGAGGATCTGCCACTACGGTCCGGCCGAGATCGCGCAGGCGGTCCAGGAGGCGCAGCACCGTGACCGGATCCCGCTGGCCGGGCCGTGCCGGACGGGTGTCGACATCCTGGTCCCGGCCGATCCGTGCAGCGAGCAGCAGGGGAGCTGGGTGGCGTTCGTGCGACGCGCGGTGCGCTACTGCGGCGGGGGGTCGGCGGGCGCTGCGGTGGCGGCCGGGGACTGATGTGCTGCGCGGAACCGATGTGCCGGGCGGACCGGAATCGTGCTGGGCGGACTGGAATGAGGGGCGGTGCCGCAGGGCCGTCGGGTGGCCTCCGGTTGCTCCAGGTGACGATGGGGTGACGAAGTGCGCATACCATCTGCAGGTCGGGCTTCGAGCAGGAGGGCCGTCCATGCAAGCACAGTTCCTGGAGTCGCCGGTTCTGATCCCCGGGCAGGGGCAGGCGCCGACTCTGCATCTCTTCGGCGGGCCGAGGGTGGTCCAGGCGGGGCGGCGGTTGGAGGTTCCCGAAGGGAGTAAACGGCTGCTCGCCTTCGTCGCCCTGAACGGTGGTCGCGTCGAACGGCGGCACGCCGCGGGGGTGCTGTGGCCGCTGGGCGACGACCTGCGGGCGGCCGGCAACCTGCGCTCCGCGCTGTGGCGGCTCAGAGCCGCCGGCATCGACATCCTCGACTCCGACAAGTACGCGCTCAAGGTGCGCGAGCACACGGTGGTCGACCTCTACGTGCTCTGCGACTGGGCCGGCCGGCTGATCGACGGCACCGCCACTACCGGGGATCTCTGTGCGCTCAAGTGGCGGGCGGACGCACTCGATCTGCTGCCCGGCTGGTACGACGACTGGGTGCTGATCGAGCGCGAGCGGATCAGGCAGCGGCTGCTGCACGCGCTGGAGGCGCAGAGCCGCCATCTGGTCCGGGCCGGCCGGTACGCGGAGGCGGTGGAGTCGGCGATGGTGGCGGTCGGTGTGGAGCCGCTGCGGGAGAGCGCCCAGCGCTCGCTCATCGAGGCCCATCTGGCCGAGGGCAACCTGGTCGAGGCGCTGCGGAGCTACGACGCCTACCGCAGCCTCACCCGGCGCGAACTCGGCGTGGAGCCCGGCCGGGAGCTTGCGGCGCTGCTGCGGATGCACTGCGACTCCGGCCGCCGCAGACTGCGCACGGAGGCGCCCGGCCGGGTCTGACCGAGCCCGGCCCGGTCCGCCCGGCCCGCCCGGTCCGGTCCGCCCGGTCCGGTCCGGTCCGCTCAGCCCGGTCCGCCCGGCCCGGTCCGTTCAGCCCAGTCCGCTCGACCCGGTCCGTTCAGCCCAGCCCGGCTCGCCCGGTCAGGCGCGGTACGTCAGCAGGGCCAGCGCCGTCATGGTGATCGCGCCGCCGGAGGCGAGGAAGGCGTACTCCAGCCACCGGCGCTCGCGGCCGTCGACCAGGAGCCGACCGGGGTCCGCGGGGTCGTAGGTGATCCACACCTGCCCGCCGTCGACCAGGCGGCAGGAGCGGCTGGACGGCACCGGCGAGAACACCTCCACCACCCGGCCGTCCACGGTGGTGAACTGCAGCAGGGGGCGCGGACCGCCCGCCCGGTCGTCCTCGCCCAGCACCCGGTACCTGACCAGTGCCTGCGCGGGCAGCCCCACCCGGCGCAGCCACCGGATCTCCCGCAGGCCGGCCCGCCCCGCGAGGCAGGCCACCAGGCCACCGAGCCCGGCGAAGAGTGCCAGACCAGCCAGGAGCGTGCCGCCCATCGACGCGTCCCCTCCTCCGGTGAACTTCCCGTGAACTCTGCCGACTTCCCGGGCCGTGGAGACCCCGGCCGCTGGGGGTCTTCCCCCGGTTGCCGCCGGTGTCCCGTGGATTTCCGTCAATTTCCGGGGCGCCCCGAACCGGCGCTCCTGCCTCCAGTCTGCGCCCGCCGCCGCCGGTCCGCCGCCGTGTCCTGCGGGTATCGGGCGCCGGGCGGGGCCACGGCCGGGCCGGGACGCGTCAAGAGCGCGTCAGGGGAGCCGGGTTCATGGTCAACGCGACGTCAGGAGGTCTTGCGCTACGGTGAATCCGGCCTAGCGTCGATGGTGCCCGCTGCGGGTCGACGGCGACCCGCAGCGCCCCCCTCAGAGCTTTCCCCCGCAGCCGGAGGACCTGCTGTGACCAGCACCGAAACCGCCCCAGAAGAGCCCGACGACCATACCGCCCGGTACGTCCCGGTGCGGACCGTCGGAGGTGTCACCGTGCTCCGGTTCTTCCGCCGACGGGACGGCAGCCGCTGTGCGGGTGCCTTCAGTTCGGCTGCGGATGCACACGAACTTCTCGGACCCGCACAGGAGTTGATCGAGCTCGCGATTCCCGCGCTGCGGGAGATGATCGCACCACTGGGCGTCAGGACCATCGTCCTGGACCCGAAACTGGTCGCGCCCGCCGTCACCGACACCCCGCCGCGCCCCGTCACCGCGCTGGAGCCCCACCGGTGAGCGCACTGCCCGTACCCGCCCCTCGGCTGGACGAGCTGGACGTGGCCCTGCTGCACGCCCTGCGCGCCGACGGACGCGCCCCCGCGGGCACGCTCGCGGAACGGCTGTGCCTCACCGAGGCCGCCGTGAACGCCCGGTTACGGCGGCTGGCCGCCGACGGGGTCCTCACCGGGGTGCGCGCCGAGGTGGACCCGGTGGCCCTGGGACGGCCGCTGCTGGCGGTGGTCCGGGTCCGCTACGGGCCGAAGCCGCTGGACTTCACCCGGTTGGCGGCACACTTCCCGGCAGTCCAGTCCGGCTTCGCGCTCGCGGGGGAGGCGGACCTGGAGCTGCACCTCGCCTGCATCGACGGGCGGGAGCTACGCGCGGTGGTCCACGGCCTCCGCCGGGCCGGAGCGGCCCACGTCCACGCCGAACTCGTCCTGCGCCGTCTCACCGCCACCGCCACCGCCACCACCACCGACTGACCGGCCGTGCGGCCCGGCCCGTGCCGAGGCTGCGCCGCACGGCCGACCGGCCGATGCTGAGCACATGTCCCACCACCTCAGCGGGCCCGACGGGCGCTCCCCCCGCGGCGACGCCCGGCTCGACCTCACCGACGTGTACGCCTTCGCGGCGTCCGGCGGGCGCACCGTCCTGGTCATGAACGTCCACCCGGACGCTCCCGCCGAGGGCGCGGCCTTCCACCCGGACGCCGTCCACCGCATCAACATCGACACCGACGGCGACCACCGCGCGGACGTGGCCTACAGCTTCGTCTTCTCCGACCCGCACGACGGCCCGCAGACCTGCACCGTCCACCGGGCGACCGGCGAGCAGGCCCGCGCGCACCACGCCGGCGGCAAGCAGGTCCTCACCGGTGTGCCGATCGGCCTCGACCTCGAACCCGCCGTGGTCGTCGACCACACCTTCAAGTTCTTCGCCGGCCTGCGCAGCGACCCGTTCTTCGTCGATCTGGACGGCATCGTCGAGGGCTTCCGGTGGACCGGGGTGGACTGGGGTGCGGACAAGAACGTGCTGAGCATCGTGCTGGAGCTGACGGACGAGGACCTGGGCACCGACGGGCCGATCGGCGTCTGGGCACGGGTGAGCCTGCACGAGGACGGCCGGCTCACCTCCGTCGACCGCGGTGCCCACCCGTCCCTGATCGCGTACTTCGCCGAGAACGAGGGCCGGGACGACTACAACGCCGGTGAGCCCGCCGACGACCTGGCCGCCTACCTCGTGCCGTTCACCGCGGTCCTCCAGCACACCGGAGGCTACGACCGGGCGTCCGCCGAGCGGACCGTGCGCACCGTCCTGCCGGACGTCCTGCGCTACGACCGCAGCAGGCCCGCGGCCTACCCGAACGGCCGCACCCTGACCGACGACGTGAGCTCGGCCCGGCTCGCCATGGTCACCGGGGGAAGGATCACCAGCGACCACATCCCCGCCCACACCGATCTCCTCCCCGACTTCCCCTACCTCGGCCGCCCCCACCCCGCCAGGAGCGGCTAGCCGAACCCGCCGGGCGGCGCGGCGGATCCGGCCTATCGTGGGACTGTCGGCGCGGCTCGTCGGCGAGTCGCCCGCGCCGACGGCGCGCAGGTTGAGGGGTGGTCCCTCGTGGCTGGTGGTGGCGGGAGGCTGCGCGTCTACCTCGGCGCCGCACCCGGGGTCGGCAAGACGTACGCCATGCTGGCCGAGGGGCGGCGGCTGAGCGCCGGCGGCCTGGACGTGGTGGTCGGCCTGGTCGAGACGTACGGGCGGCGCGGCACCGAGGAGCAGCTCGGCGACCTGCCGGTGGTCCCGCGCCGGGCGGCCCGCCACCGGGGCGCGGCGCTCACCGAACTGGACCTGGACGCCGTGCTCGCCCGCCGCCCGGCCCTCGCGCTGGTGGACGAGCTCGCGCACACCAACGTCCCGGGCAGCCGCAACACCAAGCGCTGGCAGGACGTCGGGGAGCTGCTCGGGGCGGGCATCGACGTGGCCACCACGCTCAACATCCAGCACCTGGAGAGCCTGAGCGACGTGGTCGAGCAGATCACCGGCATCGTGCAGCACGAGCAGATCCCGGACGCCGTGGTGCGGGCCGCCGACCGGATCGAACTGGTCGACCTCAGCCCGGCGGCGCTGCGCGCCCGGATGGCGCAGGGCGACGTCTACCCGAGCGACCGGATCGACGTGGCCCTGGACAACTACTTCCGGGCCGGGAACCTCGGCGCGCTGCGCGAACTGGCGCTGCTCTGGCTGGCCGACCGGGTGGAGGAGGAACTCGCCGACTACCGCGCCAGGCACGGCATCCGGGCCCCGTGGGAGACCAAGGAGCGGATCGTGGTGGCGCTCAACGGCGCGCCGCAGGGCGAACACCTGCTCCGGCGCGGTGCCCGGACGGCGGCCCGGGTGCACGGCGACCTGATCGGCGTCCACGTCCGCGCGGACGACGGCACGCTCCAGCCCGAGCCACCCGGACTGGCCGCCCAGCGCGCCCTGCTGCGCGAGCTCCACGGCAGCTACGTCGAGCTCAGCGGCACCGACGCCGCCCGGACGCTGGTGGATTTCGCCCGGACCGAGAGCGCCACCCAGATCCTGCTCGGACCGACCGGCCGGTCCCGGCTGCGGGAGCTGCTGACCGGCTCGGTGATCAACCGGGTGATCCGGCTGGCAGGGCCGATCGACATCCGCATCCTGCCTCCGCCGTCCCCCGACCAGGTCGCGCTGCCGGGTGCCCCGCGCCTCCGGCGGCCCGCGCGCGTCCCGGCCCGGCGGCGCCGGGCGGGCTGGCTGCTCGGGCCGCTCGTGGCGGTGGCGCTGGCCGCCGCGCTGTCACCGCTGCGCGCCTCGCTCGGCCTGTCCGGGGTCCTGCTCTGGCTGCTGCTGCTGGTCGCCGGCGTGGCCGGACTCGGCGGACTCGCCCCGGCCGCCGGGACGACCCTCGTGGCGGCGCTCGCGGCGGACTACTTCTTCACCGTGCCCTGGCACAGTCTGGTGATCGGACACGGCGCGGACATCGCCCCGCTGCTGGTGTTCCTGTGCGTCGCGGGGATCATCAGCCATCTGATCGACGGACTGACCCGCCGCTCCCAGGAGGCTGCGCGGGCCCGGGCCGAGGCGCACGCCCTCACCAGGCTGGCGGGCGAGACGGTCCGGGGCGAGGGCCGTACGCTGCGCAGCCTGCTGGCCGAACTGCGCCGGGTGTTCGGGCTGGAGGCGGCCGGCATCCTGGCGCCGACCGGCGACGGCTGGCGCCCGGTGGCCGCCTCCGGCGGCCCGCTGCCGGCCCGCCCCGAGGACGCGCCGTTCGCCGCCGAACTCGACCAGGGCACCGTGCTGGTCCTGCTCGGACCGGCCATCGACGAGGAGAACACCCGGCTGCTGGGTCCGTTCGTCACCCAGCTGCGGCTGGCCGAGGAGCACGAGCGGCTCACCCGGGAGGCGGCCGCCGCGCACGCGCTGGCCCGTACCGACGCGCTGCACACCACCCTGCTCGAAGCCGTCGCGCACGACCTGCGCGGGCCGCTGGCCGCCATCAGGGCGGCGGCGGCCCTGCTCGACTCGCCCGGACCGGCCGCCGGGACGGACCGGCGCGCCTGCGCCGAGGCCATCGCCGCCGAGACCGGCCGGCTGGACCACTCCGTCGCCAACCTGCTGGCCATGAGCCGGCTGCGGGCCGGCCGGGTGCCGGTCGCGCTGCGCCCGACGGCGGTCGCCGAGGTGCTGCACGCGGCCGTGGCCAGTCTGCCGGGGACGGGGACGGGGACGGAGCTCGCGCTCGGCCGCACCGGGCAACTGCCGCTGGTCCAGGCCGATCCCGGGCTGCTGGAGCGCGCACTGGCCAACGTCCTGGCCAACGCGCGGGCCTGGTCGCCGCCGGGCGCCGTGGTACGGATCGACGCCGGGGCGGTGGCGGACCGGGTGGACGTACGCGTGGTCGACCACGGCCCTGGCATCGCCGCCGAGGAGCGCGAGCGGCTGTTCCAGCCCCTGCGCGGACACCGGGTGCAGCCGGGCGGGGCGCGTGGCACCGGCACCGGGTTCGGCCTCGCGGTGGCCAAGGGTTTTGTCGAGGCGATGCACGGCGAACTGTCCGTCGAGGACACCCCGGGCGGCGGCGCGACCTTCGTGTTCAGCCTCCGCCGCGCCGACCGCTGAGGCCGGCCGTCGAGGCCGACTGCCGGGACCGGCCGGACGGAGCCGCCTGGGTCGCCGGGGTCGCCGGGGTCGCCGGGGTCGCTGCGGTACGGCCCGGCGGCCACCGCGCGGGCGTCACCTTGCGGGCGTCACCGCGCGGGCGCGCTCGCCGGGCGTGCCCAGGCCGCCGCCCGGCCGGACAGCCTGGGCATCGGCGCGCCGCTGCGCACGCTGACCTCCAGGCTCTCCAGCAGCTCCGACGGCGAGACGACCACGATCCGGCAGCGGGTGTGGGCGCGGCAGTAGCGCGCCACCGAGCCGTGCAGGACGTGCTGCAGGCGGCTGCGCCGCCCGGCGCCGAGGACCAGCAGGTCGGTGGGCCGGTCGGCGACCGCGGCCAGGGCGGGCCCCGGTTCGGACCGCACCACCACCGGGCGGATCACCACGCCGTCCGGGTAGCCGCCGAAGGCCTGCTCGAAGACGGTGTCCATCATCCGGTGTGCGGCATGCTCCAACTCCGGGAGCGGGCGCAGCCGTTCGGCCTCGCCGCCGTTCCAGGCCGCGACCGGCACCAGGACCGCGCCCAGCCGGGCGGCCTCCTCCACGGCGCGGTGTACGGCGGCCAGGCTGCTCAACGAGCCGTTGACCCCCACGATCACACGGGCACTTTCGATCATCGCCATCCGCTCCCATCGGCACCTCGGGTGAGGGAACCCGCCACGGGTGAACCCGCTGCGTCCCACCTCCATTCGAACCCCGGCCGGGCCGCCCGGTACCGGTGCTTGACGCATGCCGTACGCCGCGCCCGGCAACCTTGACGCGGACTTGACGCCGGGCGGCGGACATCCGGGGACGGGGGCGTCAAGCCGGTGTCAATCTTCCCTGACAGCCCGTCAGGAACGCGTCAGGGCCCCGGCGGGCCGGGGCGGCCCCGCGATTGGCTGCGGCGTGGCCCGTGTCCGTCCGCACCCGCCGCCGCCGTCCTGCCGCTGCTCCCGCTGTTCCCGCCGCAGGCCCGTCCGAGAAGGTCCGCCCCATGCTTCAGCAGGCTCCCGAGAGGGACGTCACCGTCCGTTCCGTCACCAGCCGTGCGCCCAACCCGCCCTCCGCACACCGGCACCGGGCGGCGAGCGGCCTCTTCGACCCGAAGCAGCTGGTCACCTCCTTCCCGGAGGCGCTGCGCAAGCTGCACCCCCGGTTGATGCTGCGCAACCCCGTGATGTTCGTGGTCGAGGTCGGCTCGGCGCTCACCACCCTCTCGGCGGTCGTCTCGCCGAGTGTGTTCACCTGGCTGATCAGTGTCTGGCTCTGGCTCACCGTGGTGTTCGCCAACCTGGCCGAGGCGGTCGCCGAAGGGCGGGGCAAGGCCCAGGCGGAGTCGCTGCGCAAGGCGCGGACCGGAACGGTGGCGCGACGGCTGGTGAGGTGGCGGGTCGGTCTCCAGGACTGCCCCCAGGAGCAGGTGGCGGCCGAGGACCTGCGGCAGTACGACTTCGTGGTGGTCGAGGCGGGTGAGACGATCCCCGGCGACGGCGACGTGGTGGAGGGCATCGCGGCCGTGGACGAGTCCGCGATCACCGGTGAGTCCGCGCCGGTGATCCGCGAGTCGGGCGGTGACCGAAGCGCGGTGACCGGCGGCACCAAGGTGCTGTCCGACCGGATCGTGGTGCGGATCACCTCCAAGCCAGGGCTGACCTTCCTCGACCGCATGATCGCCCTGGTCGAGGGCGCCGAGCGGAAGAAGACCCCGAACGAGATCGCCCTCAACCTGCTGCTGGCCACGCTGACCGTCATCTTCATCCTCTGCATCGTCAACCTCCAGCCGCTGGCGATCTACGCGGGCGCCGAGCAGACCGTGACGGTCCTGGTCGCCCTGCTGGTGGCGCTGATCCCGACCACCATCGGCGCGCTGCTCTCCGCGATCGGCATCGCGGGCATGGACCGGCTGGTGCAGCGCAACGTGCTGGCGATGTCCGGGCGCGCGGTGGAGGCGGCGGGTGACGTGGACGTCCTGCTGCTGGACAAGACCGGCACCATCACCTTCGGCAACCGCCAGGCCACCCGCTTCGTCCCGTTCCCGGGCGTCGGGGCCGCCCAGCTCGCCGAGGCGGCCCAGCTCTCCTCGCTCGCCGACGAGACCCCCGAGGGCCGTTCGATCGTGGTCCTGGCCAAGCGGTACGGGCTGCGTGAACGGGCCGAGGGCGAGCTCGGGCGGCTGGAGTTCGTCCCGTTCAGCGCCCAGACCCGGATGAGCGGGGTCGACCTCAGCTGGCCGGACGGCAGCCCCACCGTCCGGGTGCGCAAGGGCGCGTCCGCCGCCGTCTCCGCCTGGGTCTACGAGAACGGCGGCCAGGTCCCGCCGCAGGCGCACCGGGCGGTCGAGATCATCTCCTCGGGCGGCGGGACCCCGCTGCTGGTCGCTGTCCACGACCGGCACGGGGCACGGGTGTTGGGGGTGGTCCACCTCAAGGACGTGGTCAAGGACGGCATCCGGGAACGCTTCCTGCAGCTGCGCCGGATGGGCATCCGCACCGTGATGGTCACCGGTGACAATCCGCTGACCGCCAAGGCGATCGCCGAGGAGGCCGGGGTCGACGACTTCCTGGCCGAGGCGACGCCCGAGGACAAGATGGCCCTGATCAAGGAGGAGCAGGAGGGTGGCAAGCTGGTCGCGATGACCGGTGACGGCACCAACGATGCTCCCGCGCTGGCCCAGGCGGACGTCGGCGTCGCGATGAACACCGGGACCATGGCGGCCAAGGAGGCCGGCAACATGGTCGACCTGGACTCCAACCCGACCAAGCTGATCGAGATCGTCGAGATCGGCAAGCAGCTGCTGATCACCCGGGGTGCGCTCACCACCTTCTCGATCGCCAACGACGTCGCCAAGTACTTCGCGATCATCCCGGCGATGTTCGCCGGGGCCCACCCGGGGCTGCGCCACCTCAACATCATGGCTCTGCACAGCCCGACCTCGGCGATCGCCTCGGCGATCATCTTCAACGCGCTGATCATCGTCGCGCTGATCCCGCTGGCCCTGCGGGGTGTGCGCTACCGTCCGTCCTCGGCCTCCGACCTGCTCGGGCGCAACCTGCGGGTGTTCGGTCTCGGCGGGCTGGTCCTGCCGTTCGTCGGGATCAAGCTGATCGACCTGGTGGTGCAGTTCGTTCCGGGCCTGTGAGCCGACGGCGTCGCGGGGAGGCGGAGCCGACCTCCTGCCGGGGGCACCGCCCTGCTGTCGCCGTCGCCGTCGCCGTCGCGGGCCGCCCGGGGCCGGGCAGGACGGGTGCCTGCTCGCCCTGTGCGGCGGGCAGTTCGGCGAGGCGGGCCCACACCACCAGGACGAGCGGGAGCGCGAGGTACCCGAAGCGCCCCGCCGGGGCGAGCGCGAACGCCAGGGTGAGGCCGAGGGCCAGACGGTCGGCGGCCGCGACGGCGGAGCCGGGCGGACGCAGGAGCAGCGACAGCGCGAGAGCGGCACCACCCAGGGCCAGCAGGGCGACGGCCGCGAACCAGCCCGCCGTGCCCAGCCCGGCGAGCAGATGACCCGGCAGCGGACTGCCGGCCGGAGTCGGTACGGCGGCGCGGCCGGTGGGGAAGGCCAGCACCTGCTCGGCCATCTCGTGCGGTGCGACCACCGCGACCGGCACGACCAGCGCCGCCGTACCGGCCAGGCCGGCGACCGCGCACCGGACCGCGGCCCGGCCGCCGTACACCGTGGCGAGCAGCGCGAGCGCGACCGGCAGCGCGGGCCAGGCCGACCACTTGAACGAGAACGCCAGGGCCAGTGCCGCCCCGGCCGCGACCGGACGTCCGCGCGCGGCGAGCGCCAGACCGAGGCAGCACGCACCCGTCAGCGGCAGGTCCACCCCGCTGACGCAGACCGGCAGCGCCACCACCGGCGAGGCGAACAGCGCCGTCAGCCCGGTCCGGTACGACGGCCACCCGGCCCCGGCATGCCCAACACCCTTGCTCCGAGCTCCTCTTGGCCGTAACGCCGAGCGCCCGGCCGCCAGGAACGCCGGCAGGGCGGCGGCGCACCAGAGCCTCGGGTCCGCGAGCGGGGTCGCGCCCAGCAGCACCCGGGGCAGCCCGAGCAGGGCCATCCCGGGCAGGTACGGGGTGAAGTCCGCGACCTGCTGCGGGGCCGGGAGGTACGGGCTGCCGGTGCGGACCAGCAGGTCGGCCGAACGTTCGATGACCGAGACCTCGGACTGCGCCTGTCCGCCGATCAGCAGGAGCGCGAGCGGCAGCAGCACCGCGCCGAGCAGGGCCACCGCCGCCGAGGCCGGGCGTGCCCGCGAAGGCGGCGCCCAGGCCGCCACCCCGGCCGCGCACAGATAGCCCGCGGCGGCGCACAGGCCCCAGGTCCGGTGCGTCGCCAGCCCGGACAGCAGCGGGAAGGACCCGGCCCAGACCGCGGTGGCCAGCCACCCGGCCGACCACACGACGCGTCTGCCCGCGCTGGTCCCGGCCCGCCGGCGGATGGCCCACCGGCGGGTGGCCAGGTGCGGCACCTCGGCCGACACGGCTGCGGCAGCGGTCCGTTCGTGCAGTTCGATCGTCACCCCGCCATTGCACCGGCCGGGCGGCGCACGGTCAGGAGACCTGGGTCGAGCTCCGACGGTGGGGTTTTCCCTACCTGCGGGGCACGGTCGCCGGCCGCCGCCCGGCCGCCGCCCGGCTGTCGACTAGGGTCGAGTGGCCCGAGCAGCAGCGACACGGAGGGGACGCATGCCCCAAGAACCGGCCGCCCGGCCGCCCGGCCTCGCGCTGCGGGCCGCGCTGACGGCACATCCGGTGCGGTACCTGTGCTCCGGCTGGCCGTGGCGGTGCTGGGCCTACCTGCTGAGCGGGGCGCTGCTGGGCTGCACCACGCTCGTGGTGCTGGCGGTGCTGCTCGCCCTGGGAGTGGTCCTCTCGGTGGCCGGTGTCGGCCTGGTGATCCTGGCGCTGACCGCCCTGGCCGGGATCCCGGTCGGTGCGGTCGAGCGGTGGCGGATGCGGCTGGTGGACCCGGAGACCGTGCCGAGTCCGCACGGCGCCCTGCCCGGCGGGCCGGGTCTCGGCCCCGTCGGCCGGGTGCGGGCCCGACTGCGTGAGCGTGCGACCTGGCGCGAGCTCGGCCACGCGGGCGTGCTCGCGCTGGTCTTCTCGGGCATCGATCTCGCCTTCTGCGCGTTGCTCGGCTACTCCGTCCTGCTGCTGGTCTCGCCGCTGGTCGTGGCGGCCCTGGCACCGGAGACGGTGATGGTGGTGCCGGGACACGCGGTGGACGGGCCGGTGGAGGCGCTGCTCGGCGGGGTGGCCGGACTGCTCGGCCTGGTGCTCTGCGGATACCTCGGTGCGCTGCTGGCCAGCGCCCAACTCCGGCTCTCCTGGCTGCTGCTGGCCGCACGCGAGACGGAGCTGGCCGGACGGGTGGTCGAGCTGACCCGCTCCCGGGCCAGGCTGGCCGACGCCTTCGAGGCCGAACGCCGCCGCATCGAACGCGACCTGCACGACGGTGCGCAGCAGCAACTGGTCGCGCTCACCATGACCCTGGGCCTGGCGGAGCTCCGACTCGGCCCCGACCAGGAGCAGGCGGCCGAGCTGCTCGCCCGGGCCCGGGGTGAGGCGCGCCGGGCGCTGGACCAACTCCGCGACCTGGTACGGGGGATCCACCCCCAGGTGCTCACCGACCACGGTCTGGCCGCCGCCGTCACCGAGGTCGCGGTCCGCAACCCGATCCCCGTCCGGGTGGACCTCGACCTGCCCTACCGGCTGCCCGGGCAGGTCGAGACCATGGCGTACTTCAGCGTCACCGAGGCGCTCGCCAACGCCTCCCGGCACAGCGGCGCGGCCCTGGTGACGGTCGCCGGACGGCACGCGGACGGCCTGCTGTCGCTGCTGGTCACCGACGACGGGTGCGGCGGCGCCGATCCGCGGTCCGGCACCGGGTTGCAGGGCCTGGCCGACCGGCTGGCGATCCTGCAGGGCAGACTGCTGCTGACCAGCCCGGCCGGCGGGCCGACCCGGCTGCACATCGAGGTTCCCTGCTCCGCCCGGGAGGCGCCGTGCTCCGGATAGTCCTGGCCGAGGACTCGGTCCTGCTCAGGGCGGGCCTGGTCGAACTGCTCGCGCTCGGCGGCCACCAGGTCACCGCCGCGGTGGGGGACGCCGCGGAACTGGTCCGCGCGGTGGACGCGGACCGCCCCGACCTGGTCCTGACCGACGTCCGGATGCCGCCGGGCTTCGGCGACGAAGGGCTGCGGGCGGTCCTCGAACTCCGCACCCGCCACCCGGAGCTGCCCGTCCTCGTCCTCTCGCAGTACGTCGCCACCGCCTACGCCACCCAGCTGCTCTCGGGCGGCGACCCGGGCCGGGGCGGACTCGGCTACCTGCTCAAGGACCGGGTCGGCGAGGTGGCGGAGTTCCTGGACGCGCTGCGCCGGGTGACGGACGGGCAGACCGTGATCGATCCCGAGGTCGTCCGGACCCTGCTCGCCCAGCAGTCGGCCCGCAGGCCTGCGCAGCGTCCGCTGGAGCGACTGACCCCACGGGAGCGGGAGGTGCTGGCCCTGATGGCCGAGGGCCGCAACAACCAGTCCATCGCCAGGGAGTTGGTGGTCACCGAGGCCGCGGTCGTCAAGCACGCGGGCAGCATCTTCATGAAGCTCGACCTCGACCCGGCCGAGGGAAACCGCCGAGTCCTCGCCGTCCTCGCCCACCTCCGGGACGGGCCGCCACAGCCGACGGCCTGGTGCCTCAAGTCGCGGATGTGAAGAACCCGTCGGCGAGGTCGGCCTGGGCGTGAGGCGGGCCGACGTCGTTGCGGGCGAGGGCAGCCGCGGGCGGGGACGAGGAGCGGGGGCGTCAGGCCGGCGGTCCGCATCGGAAACGAACAGACCGCGAGGGCGGGGTCCCGACGGTGGGTACCGTCGAACCCCGCCCTCGCGGTCTGTTCGTTTCAGCGGCGGGTGGTCGAGCGACGGCGCGCGGCCGTCGCCACCGCGGCCGCACCGAGGACGATCAGGGCCCCGCCTGCGCCGATCAGCGGTCCGGACGAGTCGCCGCCGCCGGTGGAGGCGAGCTGCTGCGTGTCGGGGGCCGTGGCCGGGGTTGCCGCCATCGGCACGGCGGCGGGCGAGACCGCTGCCGCGGGTACGGCCTTGGACTGCGTCGGCCCGGCGGTGGGCGTGGTGGCCGGGACGGACCGGGTCGGCTTGCCGGTGTGCGCCGGGGCCGGGTCCGTGGGCGTACCGGTCGCCTTGCCGGTGCGCACGATGTGAAGCGTGCGGGCGGGAGCCCTGCCGCCGTCCGACGTGCCGAAGTAGACCGTGATGTCGCTCTGGTCGGCCGGCGCCTCGGCGGAGAGCGCGACGCGGAACGCGAAGCGGGCGCCCCGGGCGTTGTCCAGGTGCTGGGCGAGGCCGGAGGTGTCGGGGTAGATCACCGGGTCGCATCCGTGGTGCACCGGCAGGGTCTTCCAGTGGCCGCCGGTCATGACCTGGACGGTGAAGTCCTCGGGGCGCAGGTTGGTTCCGTGGCCGGGGTGGGAGCCCGCCTCGTTGTTGTCGAAGCCGAGGATCGGGCGGAGGCTGTCGTACGCCGCGCCGGTGAAGTTGGCCATCTCCACGCCGAATTCGATCGGGCTGCCGCCCGCCGTGATGCTGTCGGGCATCCCCGGCAGGAAGGCGCTCCGCGGCTCGCCGTGGTGCACCGGAGCGGCCGCGTGCGGGGCGGCGGACGGCGACCCGGCCGCCGGGCCGGTCGAAGTGTCCTTGGCGGTCGGCGCGGTGCTCGCGGTCGGGGCGGTGCTCGCGGTCGGCGCGGTGCTCGCGGTCGATGCAGCGCCGCCCGGTGCCGTGGCCGCCGGAGTCCCGGAAGCCACGGCAGCCGCCGGAGCGGTGTCGTCGTCGCCGCACGCCCAGGCTGCGGAGGCACCGCCGAACAGAGGTACACCAGCGCCGATCACGACAGCGATGGCGGCAGTGGCGAACAGGCGGGAACGACGGCGAACAGGACGAGCAGGCATTGGTGATCCCCCGGGAACGCGAACGTGGTGGCAGTAGAGATGATCTTGCGTACTCGCCTCCCGCTCCCACACACGTGATGGAGACCCGGCGGACGCTCTGTGAAAATCTTCTCGAGCTGATGTTCGTCCGCTGTGCGGGACGTGTCACTGCGCTGTAACAGAACCGCTCACGCACGACCCGCGCGTGGTCGAGCAGGATCAGGAACGTCCGTGCCGGCAAAGGAACCAGAGGCAGGTTCAGGTGCCGAACCGCGCGCGGACCCGATGGTCCGCAGTGTCCGGCCAACCCCGGTCGGGCGATTGCCCGGCCGCGCTCGACGAGGCTCTGCGGAGCGGCGGAAGGCGAGTCCGAACACCGAAGGAGCCCCGTCGCCGTACGCCCGCGCGAGTACAGTCACTGTCGCCCCGGGGTCGACCGGTACCGGTCCGAGGCCGGCTTGGCCGAGACGGGTCGAACGGATCTCCCGTCACCCCGTCCGTCAGTCGTGAAGCCCGGGCCGGGCGGTCAGTCCGCAGAGCAGCCCCAGTAGGCGATCTCGGCCGGTTCGCCGTCGCGGTACAGCACCGTGCACCGGCCGACTCCGCGGCCGACCGGGTCCAGCAGCCGGCGCAGCGCGGTCTCCCACTGTTCGCGGGTGGGCCGGCCGTCGGGGGCCCAGCCGCGGATCTCGTCCTCGGTCAAGGGGCGCATCATGGCGAAGTCGTCACCTGCCCCGGCGTCGATCAGCGCGTAGAAGTCGAGCACCGTGCAGGTGCCGCCGGTCAGGATGTACTCCCGCCAGTCCTCGTCCTCCCAGAGCTCGACGATGCTCATCCCCGGAAAGCCGTGATCGTCCTTCGCCAACTCCTGGGTCTGGGCCTGCCGGAACGCCGCCACCAGATCCTCCTGGTACGGCCCGGTCGTCGCCCACTCGTTGCCACCCACTGCAGAACCCTCCCTGGTCACCGTCTCTCGGTTGCACCGCACGCTAACCGTCGGCACTGACAGGACCCGCCCCCGACGGTCCGCGGGTGATCGGGACTGCTTGGTCAGGCCTCGGTTTCCGGGGGGAGGGTTGTGGGTCCCGGGGAGCACAGGGGTTGTTGTCCTGATATAGCGGTTTATGGTGGATTATGTCCCGAGTGTGACGGTCTGTCAGTTCTCTCGACCTCAGTGTGATGTGTGCTATACGGACTTGTGTCCTGCGGGTCGATCTGCCTAGCGTTCAGCCTGTCCGCATCTGCGGACCCCGCCGCCGGGACGCCGAGTCCTGTCCACCGGCCGCCGGGACGCCGAGCAGTGCACCGGGCAGGAGCGGGGGAACCAGGTAGTTCGCCGTGCCCTGCCCAGTCCGTTCTTCGGGCTCTCCAGGTCGCGGCTCGGGGTGAAGCCGTCTCGTACGGCCGGGCTACCTCACGGCCCGAACCCGACAGCTCACCTCGTAGGCGTCGCAGAGGAACGCCCTATGCTGACTTCAGGTACCGGCCGGCACCGCCGTGCACGCCGGAGGTATGCCCCCCGTCTCGCTGCCACCGCCGGGGTCGCCGGCGCCGGCCTCATGCTGCCGCTGGTGAGCGCGAGCGGAGCCTCCGCGGCTCCGGACGCCCGCCCGCACGCGAGCCACGCCCTGTGGCAGGAGCACCACCAGTACCACCACCAGGCCGACTCCGGGCGCCACGGCCAGGCCGACTCGCACGCCGGACAGCACGCCGGCGCGGTCGACGCCGGGGCCTCCCACGCGTCCCCGTCGGCGCCCCACGCGTCCCCGTCGGCCTCGGCCTCGGCCTCCGCCTCGACCGGCCACACGGCCAGGCCCACCGCGTCCGCGTCCGCGTCCATGCGGCCCGGTACCGGCTCGCACACCGCGTCGCCCGTCGCTCCGGCCGGCGCCTCCCACGCGTCCGCGCCGTCCTCGACGGCGTCCCCGTCGGCGCCGGCCACCCAGGCCCCCGCCCCCGCCCCCACGCAGCCCGGTTCCGATGCGGATGCCGTGCAGCAGGTGCTCAGCCTGATCAACCAGGCGCGCGCCGCCCAGGGCCTGCCCGCCTACACCGTCACCGCGGGGCTGACCCGCAGCGCCGAGGCGCACAACCAGGAGATGGCCGGCGGTTGCGGCATGTCCCACCAGTGCCCGGGTGAGGCCGAGTTGGGGGCCCGGGAGACGGCCCAGGGCATCCAGTGGAACGCCGTGGGCGAGAACATAGGCGAGGGTGGTCCGGTCGGTACGGCCACCCAGGACATCGCCGCCATGGCCGTCAGCCTGACCCAGGACATGCTGAACGAGACGCCTCCGGACGACGGTCACCGTAAGAACATCCTCAGCTCGGAGTTCACCCACATCGGCATCGCGGTCTACCGGGACGCCCACGGAACCGTCTGGCTCACGCACGACTTCTCCGACTGACGCAGCCCTCGCGGCGACGGCCGGGCCCAGGCCCGGCCGT
>NZ_JBHJVK010000031.1:0-92425 GCF_042264695.1 Kitasatospora sp. NPDC056138
AGTGGCTCGGCCGCATCCGTCAGCGCCGCCAGCAGCGCCCGCCGCGCGGGCACCGCGAGGGCCTTGTGCACACCGGGGTCCGAGCTCTCCATTCAGCCAATACTACGGCGCTGAGCTGGCGGTACGAATGCCCCGGCAGACCCGGCCGGCACCTGCTCGGGGCCCGCCCGCCGGGAGCGCCGGCCGCTACCGGGCGACGCCGAGCCGCAGCACCGTGGTCGAGCGGAACTCCTCGCCGGGGCGCAGCTCGGTGGACGGGTACGAGGGCTGGTGCGGGGAGTCCGGGTGGTGCTGGGTCTCCAGCGCGACGCCCGCGTACGGCCCGTACGCGACGCCGCTCGCGCCGGTGACCGCACCGTGGAAGGTGTTGGCGGTGTAGACCTGGATGCCCGGTTCGGTGGTGAGCACCTCCAGGGTGCGGCCGCTGACCGGGTCCTCCAGGAAGGCCGCGCGGGTGGGCGTGCCGTCACCGGAGCGGGGCCTGAGCACCCAGTCGTGGTCGTAGCCGCCACCGAGCAGCTGGGCGTGGCTGTCGTGGATGCCCTTGCCGATCGGGCGGGCGGTCGTGAAGTCGAACGGCGTCCGGGCGACCGGCTCGAACGGCCCGTACGGGATCAGGCGTTCGTCGACCGGGGTGTACTCGTCGGCGTCCAGGGTGAGCAGGTGGCCGAGGACGTCGCCGCTGCCCTCACCACCCAGGTTGACGTACGCGTGGTTGGTGAGGTTGACGACGGTGGGGCGGTTGGTGGTGGCCCGGTAGTCGATGGTGAGGCTGTCCTCGGCCAGGGTGTAGGTGACCTGGACGTCCATGGCGCCGGGGAAGCCCTGGTCACCGTCGGGGCTGTGCAGGCGCAGGCGGACACCGCCGGGCGCCTCTTCGGCGGCCCAGATCCGGTGGGCGAAACCGTCGGGGCCGCCGTGCAGGGTCACACCGCCGCCGGTGGCGGCGAGCTGGTGCTCCACGCCGTCGACGGTGATCCGGCTGTCGGCGATGCGGTTGGCGTAACGGCCGACGACGGTGCCGTAGTGGCGGGCCGGTCCGAGGATCGCACCGAGGTCGTCCGTGCTGAGCAGGATCTGCGCGACGGCACCGGTGCGGTCGGGGGCGGTGAGGGTGTGCAGGGTCGCGCCCAGGGTGAGCACGCTCGCCTCGATCGGGCCGTTGCGCAGCGTCCAGCGTTCGATCGCGGCTCCTGCGCCGCCGGTGGCGAAGTGTGCCCGGCTGACCTCGGTGGTCCCGGCCGACCCGGTCATGGATCGCTCCTCCCTGCGGCCGCCGGCCCGACGGCCACCTCTGGTTCGAGATCTTCTCGCGTCCGGTGCCAGATTAGCCCCGCCGGCTGCGGCGGTACCGGCTGCGACCCTCCGCGTCCGAAAACCGCGCCGGGTGGGCGGCTCCTGCTCCGGGAGCCGCCCACCCGGCCGACGGCCGGTCAGCCGTTCTCGGTCGGCGGCTGCTCCTCGGACAGGCCGAGCGCCTCCGCCAGGCCCTCGGGACCGCTGCCGGCCTTGCGGTGGACGGCGGCCAGCCGCCGGTGCACCAGGCTGAGCGGGAGGTCGAGCTGCTCGGCGATCCGCTGCGGCGGGACACCCTGGACGGCCAGCCTGGCGACGTCCCACTCGGGCTCGCTCAGGCCCTCCTTGGTCAGGGTGCGCAGGCGGTTGGGGCGCAGCACCGAGGTTGCCAGTTCGGTGCGGGCCCGGTCGACCAGACCGTCGGCACCGCAGGTCTGGGCCAGCTCCATGCCCTGGTACAGGTACTCGGCGGCGTCGGCGAGCTGCCCGACCCTGCGCAGTGCGGCGCCCAGATCGACCTGCGCGTAAGCGAGTTCGTACCCGGCCGGGGACTGCGAGAGCCAGCGGACCGCCTGCTCCAGCAGGGCGACGGCGCGCCGGCCGTCCCAGAGTTCGGCCTGCATCCGCAGGGCAGTGCCGATCGCGGACGCCGAGCCGAACTCCTCGGCCCGGGCGACGGCTTCGGCTGCCAGCTCACGGGCCCGGCCGGGCTGGGTGGGGAAGAGCGCCAGCGCGAGGTGACCGACCCAGGGCGCCCAGACGGTGTTGCGCCAGCCGCGCCGGGTGAGCTGCTCGCCGACCTCTTCGAAGACGGCGGCCGCGGCGGCGTGCTCGCCCCTGGCCAGCAGGAGCTTGCCGTAGAGGGTGGGCGCGTCGGGCAGCACCATCGCGGTGGGGTGGTAGGGCGGTGCGAAGCGGTACTTCTGTGCCAGCTCCCAGGCCTCCTCGGTGCGGCCGCGGGCGAGCAGGGTGTCGGCCAGCACGCCGACCACGTCCCACTGCAGCGGGATGTCCGGGGCGATCCGCTCGGAGAGCCGCAGGCCCTGGCGCAGGTAGTCCTCGGCCTCGACCAGGAAGCCGCGCCGGAACCTGGTGAGCCCCATCAGGAAGTACCCGAAGCCCTTGTGCGCACCGCTCCAGCCGGCCAGTTCGAAGCCCAGCACGGCCTCCGAGAACAGCTTCTCGGCGCGGGCGAGTTGGTCGGAGTAGCAGTAGGTCAGGCCGATCAGCGCGGGCAGCTCGAAGCCCCAGGTGGTGTTGGTCCAGCCGATCTCCCTGGGCAGCCGGCCGTTCTCCAGGGCCTGGTCGGCCAGCTCGATCGCCTCGGTCACGGACTTGCCGCGCAGGGTGAAGTCCCAGGCCTGCATCGCGCGGACCACCCGCTCGGGAGTGGTGGTGCCGGTCAGGCTGGTGGCGAGCTCGTGCAGCCGCCGCGAGCGGTCCTGGCCGTCCTCCTCGTCGCGCTGGAAGGCCACCCACATGAAGTACACGGCCTGAAGCCTGAGTTTGCCGGCGCCGGGCTCGGTGCGCTCGGCCTCCCGCCGGCAGACGGCGGCCGCCTCGACCAGCTCGCCGGCGTGCGCCAGCACCTCGGAGAGCCGGAAGGTGGCGTCCACCCGCAGGTCGGGGCTGAGGCCGGGTTCCAGCGAGAGGGCCAGCTTCAGCTGGTTGACGGTGGCGATCGGGTCGGTGAGCAGGGCGGCGCAGCCGGCCTCGTAGAGCAGCTCGGCCCGGTCGTCCTCGTCCGGCGGCTCGCTGAGCGCGCGGGCCAGGCAGCGCTGGGCTGCCTCGGGCGCGCCGATCGCCAGGTGCTCGGCGGCAGCGGCGCGCAGCTTGCGGACCATGCCGTCGTCGCCCTCGGGGTGGGTCTCCAGCAGGTGGCGGGAGGCCTCCAGCAGGGTGCCGCCGTTGTTCTGATGCTGGCGGCGATGCCGTGCATGCCGGTCTTGGTACCGGGGGGCATGGACTGGTAGATGGAGGTGGCGATCAGCGGGTGGACGAACTCCAGGCGGCCGTTGGGGGTGCTGGTGAGGATCCGGTGCTTGCGCAGCTGGCGGACGGAGTCCTCGGCCTCGGCGGTGCCCTGGGCCGAGATGCTGGCGGCGAGGCTCTGCTTGATGTCGGTGCCCAGCAGGGCTGCGGCCCAGGCGAACCTCAGGGTGCTCGGGCCGAGCTTGGCCAGCCAGTGCTGGAGGGTCATGCCCTTGGCGGCGGCGGCCAGGTCGCGCAGCTGCGGGCTGTTCTGCTCGATCGGGTCGAGGCACTGGTCGCGGACCTCGCGCAGCAGGGCGGTGGTGTCGTACGGGTTGCCCGCGGTGACGGCCCAGACCTGGCGGCAGAACGCGTCCTCGGCCTCCTCGCCGAGGGCGGCACGGACCAGTTCGGCGACGGACGCGGGGTTGAGCGGCCGCAGTTCGTGGCGGCGGCTGGCCTGGTCCTCGATCTGCTGCTGGAGCGCCTGGGCCTCGTCCTGGAACTCGTCGCGGTAGGCGAAGACCAGCAGCACCGGCAGGTGGCGGGTGCGGGCCGCGAAGGAGGCCAGCCAGCCGAGCGACTCCTGGTCGGCCCAGTGCAGGTCGTCCACCACCATCACCAACGGTGCGCGGCGGGGAGCGAGTTGGGAGAGCAGGTAGTCCAGGCCGTCCTGCACGCCCTGCGGGTCGAGGCGCTCGACCTCGCCGGAGGGCGGGACCAGGCCGATGGCGGGACCGACGATGCCGTGCCAGGCGCCGAAGACCTCGGCCAGCTCGCCCTTCTCCTTGTCGAGCGTGCCCAGCACGGGCAACAGCAACTGCCGCAGGACGTGGAAGGGTTCCTTCGTCTGGCGCTGGCCGCCGCGGCCGGAGAGCACCGTGCAGGCCTCGCGCAGTCCGGCCAGCCGGCGGACCTGGTCGAGGATGGTGGTCTTGCCGCCACCCGCCGGAGCGGAGAAGACCAGCACCTCGCCGATCTCGGTGCCGCCGGCCGCGAACCTGCGGCAGAGCCGGTCCAACGCCTGTTCCGCGGAGCGGAGTTCGGCCTCGCGCTCGTGCAGCGCCGGGCCCGCCGCAGCACCGTTCGCTTCCGTACCGACCGGCCGGGCACCCACGTCCTGCCCGCCCTCGCCCGTCGGTCCGCTGTGCTGTTCGGCCACCGTTGCCCCTCCGCCTCACCGGGTTCTCTGTCCGCTGCCGAGACTATCCCCGCAAACCTCCAAGTGTGCGCCATTCCCGCAGGCTGCGGTGTACTTACGGGGTTCGAACCCGGTGCCGAGGGCAAATGCCCTGTTATCTCTAACACCTGATGATCAGATCGACTACTGTTCCGCCCGGAAATGGCAATTGATCTTCGCCATTCGATCTTTACCGTGCAGGAGTTCCGCAGAGCCGGCAGCACAGACAGCACCAATGATCCCCAGCAGCACCGGGAGTCCGATGTCCGACGACACCTCACTTGAACTTCCGTTCCTCCACCGTCGCAACCCCCACCAGACCCAGGCCACCGACCGCCACCTCGAATGGCTCCAACGCCACCGCGAGCTCGCCGCCGTCGTCAGCGGGTCCACGTACACCGGTTGGGACATCACGGAACTCGCCTCCCTGGTCTACCCCGAGAGCTCCGTCGAGGACCTGGCGCTGGCCGCCGACCTGATGGGGTTCTACTTCCTGTTCGACGACCAGCTCGACGGCCCGCTCGGCCGCCGGCCCGACCAGGTGGCCCTGGTCTGCGAGCGCCTCACCGCGATCGTGCACGGTGCCCGCCCGGCCGGAACCTCACCCGCCGAACGCGCCTTCGCCGACCTCTGGCGGCGCAGCACCCGCGGCATGTCACCCCGCTGGACCGCACGGGCCGCCTACAACTGGGAGTTCTACTTCGCCTGCCACCCGGCCGAGGCCGCCAGCCGGAACATCGGGCAGCCCCCGGACCGGGAGGGCTACCTGACGCTCAGACGCGGAACCGCCGCGATGGAGACCATCTTCGACATGATCGAGCGGCTCGGCCGCTTCGAGGTGCCGCAGCACGTCCTGCACCACCCGCTGCTCCGGCAGCTTCGCCAACTCGCGGCCGACATACCGTCGTTCACCAACGACGTGCGCTCGTACGCGCAGGAGGCCCAGCGCGGCGACGTCGCCAACCTGGTGATGATCGTCCAACGGGACCGCTGCTGCTCCGCCGAGGAGGCCTGCGCCGTGGTCTGGGACGAGGCCCAGCGGATGGCCGACCGGTTCTGCGAGCTGCGGGACCAACTCCCCGAGCTCTGCCACTGGATGGCCCTGGACCCGGCCCAGCAGCTGGCCGCACAACGGTACGCCGACGGCATGGCACTGTGGCTGGCCGGCTACCTGCGCTGGGAGTCCCGCACCCGCCGCTACCACCACGGCTGACCGGCAGCCCGCCGGCCCCCGGGGCGCGGGCCGCCGCACGGGCACCGGCCCCGGGGGCGCAGCGGCGTCCCGCACGCTCCCCGCGCCCACCCTCGCCACCGCCACCGCGATCGCTGCCACCGGTCACCATCGCCATGGGCGCACAACTTCCGCTGCACGCCCCCTGATTGATCAAGTGCGCACCGTGGCGGCCCAAGGCGGGCACAGCTAGGGTGCAGCGCGGGGACACCCACCCCGACGACCCGTCTCCGAGCACGTTCCCGACCCCGTCCGCCGGGCCCGCGCAGCGGGCCCGTGCGCCGTTCCGCCAACCCGGGAACGGCGCCCCGACGCAGCGAGGAGCACCACCGATATGACCGTCTACCAGCCCCCCGGCCGGCCCGGCAGCATCGTCGGCTACCACCCCCGCTACGAACACTGGATCGGCGGCACCTGGACGCCGCCCGTCCGCGGCCGGTACTTCGAGAACCCCACACCGGTGACCGGCCGGCCCTTCACCGAGATAGCCCGGGGCACCGCCGAGGACATCGAGGCGGCCCTCGACGCCGCACACGCCGCCGCGCCCGCCTGGGGCCGCACCGCCCCGGCCGACCGGGCCGGGCTGCTGCTGCGGATCGCCGACCGGATGGAACAGCACCTGGAGGAGCTGGCGGTCGCGGAGAGCTGGGAGAACGGCAAGCCGGTCCGCGAGACCCTGGCCGCCGACCTGCCGCTGGCCGTCGACCACCTGCGGTACTTCGCCGGTGCGCTGCGCGCCCAGGAGGGCGGCCTCTCGCAGATCGACGAGGACACCGTGGCGTACCACTTCCACGAGCCGCTGGGCGTGGTCGGCCAGATCATCCCGTGGAACTTCCCGCTGCTGATGGCGGTCTGGAAGCTGGCCCCGGCCCTGGCGGCGGGCAACACGGTGGTGCTCAAGCCCGCCGAGCAGACCCCGGCCTCGATCATGCTGCTGATGGAGCTGATCGCCGACCTGGTCCCGCCGGGCGTGATCAACGTGGTGAACGGCTTCGGCGTCGAGGCGGGCAAACCGCTGGCCGCCAGCCCCCGGATCCGGAAGATCTCCTTCACCGGCGAGACCACCACCGGCCGGCTGATCATGCAGTACGCCAGCGGCAACCTGATCCCGGTCAGCCTGGAGCTCGGCGGCAAGAGCCCGAACCTCTTCTTCGCCGACGTCGCCGACCGCCGGGACGACTTCTACGACAAGGCACTCGAGGGCTTCGCCATGTTCGCCCTCAACCAGGGCGAGGTGTGCACCTGCCCGAGCCGGGCGCTGATCCAGTCCTCGATCTACGACACCTTCCTCGCCGACGGACTGGACCGGGTCCGCGCGATGCGCCAGGGCAACCCGCTGGACACCGAGACCATGGTCGGCGCCCAGGCCGGCAACGACCAGCTGGAGAAGATCCTCTCCTACATCGACATCGGCCAGGCCGAGGGCGCCAAGGTGCTGGCCGGCGGCGAGCGGGTGGACCTCGGCGGCGAACTGTCCGGCGGCTTCTACGTCGCGCCGACCGTCTTCGAGGGCACCAACGACATGCGGATCTTCCAGGAGGAGATCTTCGGCCCGGTCGTCGCGGTCACCCGCTTCGAGGACTTCGAGGACGGCATCGGCATCGCCAACGACACCCTGTACGGGCTCGGGGCGGGCGTCTGGAGCCGCGACGGCTCGACGGCCTACCGGGCGGGGCGCGCCATCCAGGCCGGACGGGTGTGGACCAACTGCTACCACCACTACCCGGCACACGCGGCGTTCGGCGGCTACAAGAACTCCGGCATCGGCCGGGAGAACCACAAGGCGCTGCTGGAGCACTACCAGCAGACCAAGAACCTGCTGGTCAGCTACAGCGGGCGGGCGCAGGGGTTCTTCTAGGATGCAGCCCCCGACGCGTCCCTCCCAGGTGGCCGTCACCCCGCGCGCCGCCGAGCTGCTGCGGCGGCTCGGCGGCGAGCACGGGCCGCTGATGTTCCACCAGTCCGGCGGCTGCTGCGACGGCTCCGCCCCGATGTGCTACCCGGCCGGGGAGCTGCTCGTCTCGCCGGAGACCGACCGGCTGCTCGGCGAGCTGGAGGTGGCCGGGCTCGACCCGATCCCGGTCTGGATGGCCAGGAGCCAGTACGCCTACTGGTCCCACACCCACCTCACCATCGACGTGGTGCCGGGGCGGGGCAGCGGCTTCTCCCTGGAGTCGCCCACCGGCCTGCGCTTCCTGACCCGCTCCCGCCTGCTCACCGACGAGGAGTCCGCCGCCCTGAACCGCTGAGGCCCGTGGGACGAGTCCCGCCGGGCACCGAGGAGCGCCGGCCGAAGGGGTCGACGTCACCGCCCGAGCAGCCGGGCCTTCGCGGCGGTGAACTCCTCCGGGGTGAGCAGCCCCCGTTCCGCCAGGCCGCCGAGCTCGCGCAGGCGCCAGGCCAGGCCGCCGGCCGCCAGCCCGCGCATCAGCGGAGCCCCCGAAGGCCGGGCGGCACCCACCGCACGGACCGAGGTGACCGGATCCAGCGCACGCGCCACGACGTCCTCACTTCCCGGCCGCGGCGCGGGCCTTGGCAGCGCGTACGGCCTCCTCGATGTTCTCCGGCGGGATCCGCACGCCCGAGGCGATCCGGCCGCCGACGCTGCGCAGCGCGTCCGCCGCGGCCTGCGCCCAGACGTGCTCGATCAGCACCAGCAGCGCCACCGTGCCGGGTTCCAGCAGCTCGGCGGCCTCCTGGGCGTCCTCGGGACCGATCAGTGGCAGCGCGTGGCTGCCGCCGTCCCCGACGATGTCCCTGAGGTGCTCGAAGTCGGCGAGTTCCCCGTAGGTGGCCTCGCCGTCGGGGTGCCGGGTGACGACCAGTGAGTCGATCACCCGGATGTCACCACCGGTCCGCAGCTTGCACAGTGCCGACGCCGCCTCGACGGTGATGGTCGCCTGCGGGAACGTCAGGACGAGCAGTTCGGCCGGCCCCATCCGAGGCTCCCTTCCGGTCGGAATCGCCCGATACCGGGATCTAAGCACACCGCCGCGCCGATTCACCGGAAGCATCTGCCGCACCCGCACGACACCCGCCACGAAGAGTGCGCAGCACACCACAGTGTGCGACAGTGCTGCCCATCCACCCCGTCCCGGAATCCGAGGAGTCGTCAGATGACCATCGCCGTCGCCAAACTGTCCGACCCGACCGTCCGCGCCGCCGTCGTCGCGATCAACGCCAACGACCGGAAGGGCTTCCTCGCGCTGCTGGCCGACGACGCGACGATGTCCGACGACGGTTCGGACCGCGACCTGCTGCCCTGGGTCGACCGCGAGATCTTCTCCTCGCGCGGCCACATGGAGATCCAGACCGAGTCGGACGGCGGCCGCGCGCTGATCGCCAACTTCACCAACGAGACCTGGGGCGAGATGCGCACCGCCTGGAAGTTCGTCGTCAGCGACGGGAGGATCAGCCGCTTCGAGACCGGCCAGGCCTGATCCCCGGCCGGCCCGGCCACCGCCGTCGGCGGCCCCGGAACAATCCGGTCACACACGGACGTTGAGCGCGCCAGTACACGATCCCAGACTGCCGCGTTCCCGACCGAGGAGACCACCGTGCCGCTGACCGACCTGCCGTACCAGGACCTGGTGACCTACCGCCCGGCCGTGACCGAACCCGCCGACCTCGACGCCTTCTGGGCCGAGACGCTGGCCGAGGCCCGCGCCGCCGGCGGCGAGGTGCGGCTGACGCCCGTCACCGACTCGCTGCTCACCACGGTGGACGTGTACGACGTGCGGTTCCCCGGCTGGCGCGGCGAGCCGGTGGCCGGCTGGCTGCTCACCCCGCGCGGGGCCACCGGACCGCTGCCGACCGTGATCCAGTACCTCGGCTACAGCACCGGCCGCGGCCTCCCCACCGAGCGACTGCTCTACCCGTCGGCCGGCTACGCGTACTTCGTGATGGACACCCGGGGCCAGGGGCACGACACCCCGGACCAGCACGAGGGACCGGCCTCGCAGTGGTACGCCGGATTCATGACCAAGGGCATCGACGCGCCCGAGAACTACTACTACCGGCGCCTGTTCGCCGACGCCGTCCGGGCCGTGGACGCGGTGCGCGGTCTCGACCTCGTGGACGCGGACCGGGTGGTGGTCTCCGGGGACAGCCAGGGCGGCGGCCTGGCGCTCGCCACCGCCGCACTCGCCGGCGGCCTGGTGGCCGGGGCCATGGCCAACGTGCCGTTCCTGCAGCACTTCCGGCGCGCGGTGGAGATCTCCGGGACCGGACCGTACCCGGAGATCGCCGCCTATCTGCGCCTGCACAGCCGGGAGAAGGTCGAGCAGACCTTCCGCACCCTCTCCTACTTCGACGGCGTCCACCTGGCCCGACGGGCCACCGCCCCGGCCCTGTTCAGCGTCGGTCTGATGGACCCGGTCTGCCCGCCGTCCACCGTCTTCGCCTCCTACAACCGCTACGGCGGCGAGAAGGACATCGAGGTCTGGGAGTTCGCCGACCACGGGGGCGGCTACGGCTCGCAGGCCCGCCGCCAGCTGGAGTGGCTGCGCGACCACGGGCTCGGCCCCAAGTCCTGACGCACCGCCGGGCCCAGGGGCGTGCGGCGCCGCCCGACCGCCGGCTTGCGCACCGGACCGCCGGCTTGCGCACCCGATTCCCGGCTTGCGCACCCGATTCCCGGCGTGCGCGACCGGCCGCCGGTGTGCGCGATCCTTCGAGCGTACGGCTCACCGCGCCTCTGGCGGTCAGACCGTCAGGCACCTGCGGACGGCCGCGATCAGCGTCCGTGACCGGATGTCGCCGGTGACCCCGGGCTGCATCCCGTTGGTGACGTAGCCGAAGCCGATCCCGAGGTCGGGGTCGGCGAAGCCCAGCGAGCCGCCGCGCCCCGGGTGGCCGAACGCCGCCGGGGAGGACATCGGCGAGGTGGGGCCGTGCCGGAAGAAACCCAGGCCGAAGGTGGTGTTGACGACCAGCACCTGGTCCGGGCCACTGACGGCCGGCCCCATCGCCTCGTCCAGCAGCTCCGGGCCGAGCACGGCCGGGAGCAGCCGGCCGGGCGTGCCGTGCCGGTCCGCCGCACCGATCAGCGCCGCGTAGAACCGGGCCACCGACCGGGCGGTGCCGATCCCGCCCGCGCCGGGGATCTCGACCGCCTGCACCGCCGGGTCGTTGAGGTCCACGGCCGGGCGCACCGAGGCGAAGGCCCGGGCGGTGAGCGAGTGCCGGTCCCGGTAGGCGTCCACCACGGACTGCTTGGGCCGCAGCCTGAGACCGGACGGGCCGCTCTGGGCCGCCTGAGGGGCGGGCAGGTCCACCAGCCGCCCGACCCGGGGCGCGGCGGCGGACGGGAGTCCGATCCACAGGTCCAGGCCGAGCGGACGGGCGATCTCCTCGGCGAAGTACCGGCCGACCGAACGTCCGCTCGCCCGCCGCACCACCTCGCCGATCAGCCAGCCGAACGTGTAGGGGTGGTAGCCGTGCGCGGTGCCCGGTTCCCAGGCGGGGGCCTGGGCGGCGACGGCGGCCGCGGCGGGCTCCCAGGCGATCACGTCCTCGACCCGCAGCGGGACGTCGAGGGCAGGCAGCCCGGCCTGGTGCGAGAGCAGCCAACGCACGGGCACCCGGTCCTTGCCCTCGGCCTTGAACTCCGGCCAGTACGAGGCGACCGGTGCGTCCAGGTCGAGCTGCCCCTGCTGGACCAGGTGGAGCGCGGTGGCCGCCGTCAGCCCCTTGGTGACCGAGCGCAGCACCTGCGCGGTGTCGGCCGTCCAGGCCACGGCGGGAGCCGGCCGTCCACCGACCTCGGGACGGGCGTCGCCGCCCCACAGGTCCACCACCTTGCGACCGTCGGCGTAGAGCGCGAAGGCCGCGCCGAGCTCACCGTGGTCACGGAAGTTCCGCGCGAACGCCTCCCGGACCGGCTCGAAGCCCTCCGCCGCCTCACCCCAGATCTCGACCACGCGCGCCACCTTCTTGCTCGTACGTCTCCCTTTCGAACGATAGTCGGACCGTCGCACCCGCGCCGGGCCGGTGTCAGGTGGCCCCTCCGGCCTCGCTACCGTGAGCGCCATGACGAACCCCGCCGAAGAGCTGCTGGACGTGGTGGACGCACAGGACCACGTGATCGGAACCGCCCCCCGCGCAGAGGTCTACCGCAAGGGGTTGACACACCGTTGCGTCTTCATCCTCGTCCGTGACCCACAGGGCCGGATCTTCACCCACCGCAGGACCGACACCAAGCTGTTCGCCCCCGGCGCCTACGACTGCTTCGTCGGCGGCGTGGTCGGCGCCGGCGAGACCTACGCCGGTGCCGCCGTACGGGAGGCGGAGGAGGAGCTGGGGGTCAGCGGCATCCGGCCGGTACCGCTGTTCAAGTTCCTGTTCGAGGCGGAACCACTGCTCTCCTGGTGGTGCGACATGTACGAGGCCCGCTGGGACGGCCCGGTCTCCCCGCAGGTCGAGGAGGTCGCCTGGCACGGATGGCTCACCGAGGAGGAGCTGGCACAGCGGCTCGACGGGGGCGAGTGGGACTTCGTCCCGGACGGACGGGAGGCGTACCGGCGCTACCTGGAGCACCGCTCGGCCTAGCCGGGGCGCCTCCGGTCGATCCCGCCGGGGCGCGGGGAACCGCGCCCACCGGGCCCGGTCCGGGGCGCCACGCGCCCACCGGACCCGGCCCGACGGCGGTGTGCTCGGACTCGCGCGGTCCCCCCTGCGCCCCGGAGCGCCGCCGTCGCGCAGGACCGGCCGGACGGGTCCCGGTCCGCAGGGGCCCGGGCGGGCCCCCGACGTGCGGCGCGCAACGGTGCCCCGTACGTCGCGCGGCTAGCGGTCCACCCGGTCCGCACCGTCCCAGTACGGGTGCTCCCGGGCGGCCCAGCCCTCGTCGACCCGGCCGGTGCGCATACCGCGCCGGGCCTCCGGATCCCTGGCCGACTGGTACAGGTGACCCGCGACCGCGACCGCGACGGCCACCGCGAGCCAGTCGTGCACGAAGGTGGCCCCGGTGCGCCACACCAGCGGCGCCAGTCGGGTGAACCACATCAGCAGGCCGGTGCCCAGCATCACCAGGACCGCCCCGGCCGTCCACGCCGCGTACAGCTTCTGCCCGGCGTTGAACTTGCCGGCCGGACGCCGGAACGAGCGGCGGCGCACGGCTCTCAGCCACTCCCGGTCGTAGGGGGCGAACCGGTTCAGCCGGGAGAGGTCGGCCCGCAGCGCCCGGGAGCCGAGCCCCAGCAGCAGCGGCACCGGCAGCGCCAGCCCGCACCACTCGTGCACCGTCACCACCAGCCTGCGGCGGCCGACCAGTTCGGCGAGCGGCGGGAAGTAGAGACAGCCCGCGGTGGCCAGGCAGACCAGCATCAGCGCGGAACTCGTCCAGTGCACCCAGCGCTCGGCCCCGGTGAACCGCAGGAGCGGGCCGCGCTCACCCGGTCGGGGCGTCGTCCCGCCCGTTGGAGCGTCCGACCCAGGCGTCGACGTCATATCCGAAGTGCTCCCAGTAGCCGGGTTGGACGGTGGAGGTGAGGGTGATCGAGTCGAGCCACTTCGCCGACTTGTAGAAGTACATCGGCGCGACGTACAGCCGGACCGGCCCGCCGTGCTCGTGCGCGAGCGGCTGGTCCTGCATCCGCAGGGCCACCAGGACGTCGTCCCGGCGGGCCTGGTCGAGCGTCAGGCTCTCGGTGTAACTGCCGTCGAAGCAGCCGAAGCCGACCGCGGTCGCCTCCGGTTTCACCCCCGCCGCCTGCAGCAGGTCCGCGAGCAGGACTCCCTCGAACGGGGTGCCCGGCACCCGCCAGCCGGTGACGCACTGCACGTCGCGCACGATCCGGTGCTGCCGCATCGCCTGCAGGTCGGCCAGCGTGTAGGTGACCGGCTTCTCGACCAGGCCCCCCACGGTCAGGGTGTAGTCGGCGGCCGTCCGGTTCGGGACCGAGCCCGTCACCGAGTAGTACCTGAATCCGCCGCCGCCCGGCAGTAGACCGCTCAGCCCGGTCGGGTCCTTGCTGGCCACGGCCTCGACCGCACGCTGCAGGTACGGTCCGGCCGCCACCCCGGCCGCTCCCAGCCCGAGCATGCCGAGCACCACCCTGCGGCCGACCGGAGGCCCCTCGCCGCCCGCTCTCACGACCTGGCTCCCATCACTGTCATGCCGCCATTCGAGCAGGTCGGCGCCGTTCTTCCCAGGGGCGGGGCCCGGACGTCAGGGTTTCGTCATCTTCCGGCCCGGATAGGGTGGCGGGCATGGCTTCCTCCCGTACACCGGCGGTGGCGGACCACCGCGCCGAGGACGAGCACAGCACGGCCACGACCCCGCGCGCCGAGCGTGCGCCACGGCGCAGGCTCAGCGTGGACGAGCGCCGGGAACAGCTGATCACGGTCGCCCTGGACCTCTTCAGCAAGTACCCGCCCGAGGACGTGTCCATCGACGACATCGCCGCGGCGGCCGGCGCCTCGCGACCGCTGGTGTACCACTACTTCCCCGGCAAGCAGGCGCTCTACGAGGAGTCGCTGCGGCGGGCCGGGCAGGAGCTGGCCGGCCGCTTCGAGGAGCACGCACAGGGCCCGCTCTCCGAGCGGCTGTACCGGGTGATGGGCCGCTACCTGGACTTCGTGGACAGCCACGGCCCCGGCTTCTCGGCCCTGCTGCGCGGCGGTTCGGTGGCCGCCAGCCCCGGGACGACGGCGGTCATCGACGAGGTCAGGCGAGCGGCGCACGACCAGATCCTGCTGCACCTGGCAGTCGCCGAGCCCAGCGCCGGCCTGCGGCGCACCGTACGGGCCTGGATCGCCAACGCGGAGATCACCTCCCTCGACTGGCTGGCCGACCGGTCGGTACCGCGTGAGGAACTCCAGCTCCAACTGGTCCAGGAGTTCGTGGCCGCGCTGACGCTGACCGCGGCCCGGGAACCCGCCCTCGCCCTCGAACTCGCCGGCTTCTTCGCCGCCGAACGCCCCGAGGGCCCCACCGGCCGGCTCGTCCGCGAACTGGCCGACCTCCTCACCGTCCCCAACCTCGCCCCCCAACTCACCCGCCTCGCCGCCTCCTGAGCCGGCCCCGGCGCACCCGCCCGCCCGGTCCCACCGCCCGCACCGACCCCGGTCCCCACCCCGAACCCCCACCCACCACACCACCCACCACAGCGGCCACCACGGCGGCCACCACGGCGGCCACCACACCACCCACACCCCGCCCGGTCCCGGAGTGTCCGAGGTTTCTGATAGAAAGTGGACGGAATTTCGGCTTTCGGGCGAGGGGGGCTCAGCACCATGACTCAGGACAATTTCGCGGCCGCGGAGCAGATCGGAGCCACGCTCGACGTGTTGGCCGCGGCACTGCTCGACGGGCGCGCGACCCACTACCCGATCGCCTCGCTGACCGGCTTCCGCCGGGACGCCCACCCCTCGGCCTCCGCCCTCTTCGGGCTGCGTCTGAGCCCCAGCGGTCCGGGCACTCTGACGGTCCGTGGCCTGGGCACCGTCGTCGAGGGCAGCACCGCCCGCCCGATCGCGCCGGAGGCCACCGTGGCCACCGAGCTGCTCACCCGTTTCGGCGGCGGAGCCGTCCGCGGCGTCTTCGGCTCGGCCCACGGCGTGGACGCGGAGCAGTTCCAGCTGCCGGTCGGCGTGGAGCGTACCGAGGACAAGCTGCGCCCGGCGTTCCCCGCCGCCCTCGCCGAGCTGGCCGCCGACCGGCCCACCACGGCTCCGGAGGAGCTGTCCACCGGTACGGGCGTCGAGGTGCGGCTGGTGCTGCCCTCGGTCTTCCACGCACTCACCGCCCGGGGTGCCGCCGCAACCCGAATCGCGCAGCTCGCCGAGGTCGCCGAGGAGCTCTTCGCAGGCAGCGACGTCCGCGCCCGCAAGGAGTGGGCCGTGCTGACGGCCGCACTGGGCAAGCCGTCGAGCAGTGCGGGGACGCTGTTCGCCGGGGTCTCCGCACTGCGCGTGTCGGGGCGGCCGAGCCATGCCTCCCTGGTGATCTCGCTGACGCACCGTCCGGGTCAGATCTCCGAGCTCGCCACCCAGCTCGCGGACACCCGCCCGCTGGCCGAGGTGTGGACGGTCCTGCTGCCCGCCGGGCCGGCCGCCGTCCTGGTCGAGGAGCGGACCTCCCCGATCCCGGCCGCACTGTCCAACGACGGTCAGCCGTACTGGACTTCAAGCTCGGTGGCCCAGGCGTTCGTACCGCTTCCGGACGGCGCTTCCGTCCTGGTCATCCAGCTCTCCGTCGCGCAGCCGGAGGACTGGGAGCTGTACATGGGCTCCTTCGCCGAGGTCCTGAAGAGTGTTCAGCTCGGCTGGGACGGCGTGTACGCTCCCCAGCCCGCCATCCCCGCCCAGGCCCCGGCTCACCTCCAGGCCCAGCCTGCTCCTTCCGCTGCTCCTGCTCCCGCTCCCGTTGCGGACTCGTACCCCGCCACCCCGTCCCAGCCGCAGCCGCAGCCGCAGCCGCAGCCGGCCGACGTTCCCGCAGTCCCGTCGGTGCCGCCGCTTCCCCCGGCCGCGCCTGCCACCCCGCCTGCACCGGCCGCCGAGCAGCCGGCCGCGCCGAAGGGCACCCCGGTCGCGGTCCCGCCCGCAGACTTCAACCCCTTCGCGCCCCCGGCGCCCGCGCCCGCAGCTGCAGCCGACACATCTGTGCCCGAACCCCGCAAGGGCACCCCGGTCGCGGTCCCGCCCGCAGACTTCAACCCCTTCGCGCCCCCGGCCCCCGCGGCCACGGCTGCCACCGACGCTGCCGAACCCCGCAAGGGCACCCCGGTCACGGTCCCGCCCGCAGACTTCAACCCCTTCGCAGCCGCGGCACCGTCGACCAACGCCGCCGCACCGGCCGTTCCCGCCCCGGCGGCCGCGCCCGCCCCGCAACCGGCCCCGACCGCGGACCCGTTCGGCACGGTGATGAACAACCAGCCCGCCGACCCGTTCGGCACGGTGACCACCGGATCGTCGCCCGCTGCCGCGCCGGCCCAGGCCCAGTCCTTCACGGCTCCCCCGCCGCCGTCAGTCCCTCCGACGATCCCGGCCCCGGCCAAGTCGAAGGGCACCCCGGTCACGGTCCCCCCGGCGGACTTCAACCCCTTCGCGCCCCCGGCACCGGCCGACAACGCACCGGCCACCGCCGAGGAGCAGGACGAGCCGACCAAGGGCACCCCGGTCAACGTCCCGCCGCCGGACTTCAACCCGTTCGCCGCGCCCAGCGCCCCGCCCGCAGCCCAGGCGGCAGCTCCGGCCGCCCCGGAGCCTGCGACTAACAACCCCTTCGGCTGAACCGGAGCCGACAGGCCCGACAGCCGACGGAGACGGCCGGACGACCCATGACCGGGTCGTGCGGCCCCCTCGCGAAGCGCCGCAGACAGGTTTGGGAGCGCCCACAGCCCCCCCGGCCGCGGGGGGCGCCGACAACGAACACGGGCCACCCATGACCGGGTCGTCCGGCCGCTTCCGTACGCGCAGCAGACAGTTTCGGCAGCGCCGACTGCCACGCGGGCAGCGGGCAGCGCAGACAGCGACCAGGGACAACCAGCGACGGTCCCGCAACGGCAGGCCCACGGCAGCCGACGGCAACGGAGCGAAGCGCCGGGCAGGTTGCCGAGTCGCCTCAGGCGCGGCGGGCCAGGTGGACCACGTCGGGGACACCGCGCAGCACCGGGATCTCCAGCGTGCGCACATCGGCGAAACCGGCCGTCCGCAGCGCCTCCTCGAAGACGGCGGACGGCTGTGCGCTCCACACCGCCAGCACCCCGCCGGGGGTCAACCGGCGCTGCGCGGCGGCCAGTCCGGCGGGGCCGTAGAGGCCGAGGTTGGAGTCGGTGACCGTCCAGTCCGGGCCGTTGTCGATGTCCAGGCAGAGCGCGTCGTACCGCTCACCGTCGGCGCGCAGGTACTCGACCAGGTCGGTGTGGAGCACCGCCACCCGGGAGTCGTTCTCCAGCGCGTGTTCGGAGAACCCGGCCAGCGGGCCGGAGCGGTGCCAGTCGATGATCGCGCCCTCCCGCTCGGCCACGGTGATCCGGCCCCAGCGGGGCTCGGCGGCGGCGTACGCCAGCGAGAAACCCACTCCCAGACCACCGATCAGCACCGACGGACGCTCTACGGAACCGAGTTGGTCCAGAGCCGCCTGGATCAGCAGTCGCTCGGAGCGCCCGTCGGCGGTGTCCATCAGGAAGCAGCCGTTGGCGATGATCTCGAAGTGCCCGCCACGCTGCCGCAGCACCACCTCGCCGTACGGGCCCTCACGCCGGTCGAGTGTGACGGGAGCGTCCAGTCCGTCCCGGTCGGGCAGTACAGACATCGTGGTCCTCATCGTGCGTGATCGGCGGTATCGGGCAACTCTACGCCAGCCGCGCGCCCGACCCGCGGAGCGCCGACACCCCGCCGAAGGCACCACCCAGGCCATCACCCGCCGCAGGCACCGCCCGGACGATCACCCACCGAAGCCGCCGCCCGGGCGGTCACCGAAGCACCGCTCAGGTGGTGAGCAGCACGCCGGCGTACGAAACGCCCGCGACCACCACCCAGGAGGCCAGCCCGAGTGCCGCGACCCGTCCACCGGTCCGCGCCAGAGTGGGCAGGTGGACGGCGCTGCCGAGGCCGAACAGGGCCGCCGCGAGCAGCAGTTCCTGCCCGTTCTGAGCCAGCGTCAGCACCTCCGCCGGAACGGTCACCACCGTGCGCAGCACGATCATCGCGAGGAAGCCGAGCACGAACAGCGGGACCAGCGGCGGCCGCTTGGCACCGCTCGGGGCGTCCTCCGTGCGGCCCGAGCGCCGACGCCGGACGACGGCCAGGGCGACTCCGGCCGTCAGCGGGGCCAGCAGCACCACTCGCATCAGCTTGACCAGTACGGCTTCGCGCAGCGCGTCCGCCCCACCGGTCTGCGCGGTGGCGACCACCTGCCCGACGTCGTGCACGCTCGCGCCGACCCAGCGCCCGAACTCGACTCCCCCGAGCCCCAACGGCTGCTGCAGCAGCGGGAGTACGGCGATCGCGAGGGTTCCGCAGAGGGTGACCAGTGCCACCGAGGTGGCGACGTCCTCCTCGTCGCTCTCCGCGACCTGGCTGACGGCACCGATCGCCGAGGCGCCGCAGATCGAGTAGCCGGTGGCGATCAGCAGCGGCTGGTCGCCGCGCAGTCCGAGCCGCCGGCCGAGCCAGAGCGTGCCGAAGAAGGTCGCGGTGACCACGGCGAGCACCATGGCGACGGTGGCCCAGCCGAGGCCGAGGACGTCACCGAGGCTGAGCTTGAGGCCGAGCAGGACGATCCCGACCCGCATCAGCCGTTTCCCGGCGAGCGAGAGTCCTGCTCTGGCTGCGCCCCTGACCAGCGGGCGCAGCCAGGGGATGTGCGCGACGGCCACGCCGAGCACCACGGCGGCGGTCAGTCGGGGGATCGCGGGGACCAGCGAGTGCACGGCCCAGGCGGCGGCCACGCCGAGCGCTGCGAGTCCCAGCCCCGGGCCGTTGCGCCGGAACGCCGGCCCGGAGGCGGGTTGTGCGGTGGGACGTACGACGGTACGGAGGGTCAGTGCCACAGGTCCGCTCACCGCTCGTCTGCGGGCAGGCGGTAGACCCGGCGGACGCTGCTGCCGAGCCGTGAGATGTCCGCGCCGTAGACGTGCAGGGAGATGGCGGTGTCCGTGCCGCAGTTCTGCACCCGGTGGATGTCGCCGGGCGGGGCGAATCCGCAGACCGCGCCGACCGGGTTGGTGACGTCCTCGGTGGCGACCAGTCGGCCGGCCCGGCCGTCGGAGACCAGCCGGAAGCGCCGTTCGCTCTCCACGCCCCGGTGGACGCCGGTGGCGCACCAGGAGACGTGGTCGTGGATGGAGGTGTGCTGGCCGGGCAGCCAGACCAGGGCGACCAGCGAGAAACTGCCGTCGGTCTCGGCGTGGATCAGGTGCTGGCGGTAGCGGTCGGGGTCGCCGACCTGCTGGTCCGCGGTGAGCAGGTCGGCGGCGCCGAGGTGGGGGGCGAGCTGCTCGCCGACCAGGTAGGCGGTCAGGTCCGGGGGGAGGCCGCGGTCGACGACCTCGCGCAGTGCACCGATCAGGCGGTGCATGCGCTCCGTACACCGGTCGGCGGTTACGGTGGCGGAAGTTGTCATACCTGGAGCCTCGGCCCGATCCGGCCATCACGTCCAACGACAGTTCGTTGACGATATGCCAACATCCGCTTATGGGTCGACCCGACCGGACCACCCGACCCGACACGGTCCCTCCGCTACGTCAGCAGCCGACCCGCGAGGCCCCCGCCCTGCGCAGCTCGTCCAGCACCAGGGCGGTGGCCGGGATCCGCTGGTGTTCGCGCAGCAGGTACGCGGAGACCTTGCGGCGCAGGTGCGGTTCGACCAGGCGGCCGGTGACCTTGCGGTGGCACATGAAGGAGAGGACGAGCGCGGGCATCAGGGCTATCCCGACCCCGGCGGCGACCAGGCTCTGCACGGCCAGGTTGTCGTCGGTGGTGAAGACCACGTCGGGGGCGAAGCCCTCGTCGGCGCAGACCTGGAGCAGGTTGGCCCGGCAGCGTGGGCACCCGGCGATCCACCGCTCGCCGCCGAGGTCGGCCAGCCGTACGGCGTGCCGCCTGGCGAGCTGGTGGCCGACCGGCAGCAGCAGGGTCAGCTGGTCCTCCATCAACGGGACTTCGACCAGCTCGGGCGGGGTCTCGGCACGCGATCCCGGGTAGCTGAAGGAGAGCGCGATGTCGCACTCGCCGCGCAGCAGGCGCTGGACGGACTCGGGCGGCTCGGCCTCCAGCAGCTCCACCCGGACGCCAGGGTGCTCGGTGAGCAGCCGGGCCATCGCCTCGGGAATCAGGGTCGCGTTGGCGCTCGGGAAGGCGCAGACCCGGACGCGTCCGGCGCGCAGCCGGGCGAGTGCGCCGAGCTGCTGCTGGGCGGCGTCCATGCTGGCGAGGATGGTCCGGGCATGCCGGGAGAGGGCCTCGCCGGCCTCGGTGAGCCGCAGCCCGCGCCCGGCGCGGGTGAACAGCGGGACACCGACGTCGCGCTCCAGCGCCTTCATCTGCTGGGTGATGGCGGGTTGGGTGTAGCCGAGGGCGCGGGCGGCGGCGGAGTAGGAGCCGGTGCTGACGACCTCGTGGAAGGTCTTGATGTGCCGTGAGTCGAACACCTCTGAATCATAAGCAAATTTTGGATGCGCTTCGGCAATACCCCAGCCTTCGCTTTGATGTCCGACCGCCCCGGGGCTACTGCTGGGCCTCCGGCGGCAGTCCCATCACCACTCCCGCCTCGGCGATCGGGGCGCCGCCCCTGGCCTTGGGGCTGCGTCGGCTGCGCCGCTCGACCCACCGGGCCGACCAGGAGAGCAGCAGACACATGCCGATGTAGACGGGCGTGATGACCATCACGACCGGGATGAACGGGAGGTCGTAGTCGAGGTTGGTGGCGATCAGCTTCCCGGCGTGCAGGAACTCCTCGAAGGTGATCAGGAAGCCGAGCGAGGTGTCCTTGAGCGCCACCACCAGCTGGCTGATGATGGTCGGCAGCATGGCCCGGTTGGCCTGCGGCACCAGGACGAACGTCATCACCTGGGTCTTGCGCATCCCGAGTGCGAAGGCCGCCTCGCGCTGCCCCCCGGGCACGGCGAGCACGCCCGCGCGGAAGACCTCGGCGAGGACCGACCCGTTGTAGAGGGTCAGTCCGGCGACCAGCGCCCAGAGCGGCTGCACCTTCATGGCGACGAAGATGAAGAAGATCATCACCAGCAGCGGCATGGCCCGGAAGAACTCGACCACCAGCGTGGAGAACCAGCGCACCGCCCGGTGGTCGGAGAGCCGCCCGGCGGCGAACAGCGCGCCGAACGGCAGCGCGAGGACGACCGTCCAGGCGAAGGCGGTCAGGGTGTTGCCGAGGCCGCGCAGCAGCAGGTCCTGGACTCCCCGGTACTCGAAGGGTCTCCACTTCTGGTACGTGAACTGGTGGGTGTGGAACAGCATGTACACCACCCAGCCGATCAGCGCGGCGATCAGCAGCAGCGCGACACCGCCGTAGAGCCGGTGCCGGGCGAGTGCCCTGGGGCCGGGGACGTCGTAGAGCGCGGAGCCGGTGGTCATCGCGAAGTCGCCACCCGTCCTTCGAGGATGTTGAAGAGGGCGCTGATCGCCAGGGTGATGACCAGATAGCCGACCGCGATCCAGAGGAACGTCCAGATGATGCTGTAGCCGAGCTCGTTGAGGGTGCGGTAGGTCCCGAGCAGTTCGGTCACGCTGAACGAACCCGCGATCGCGCTGTTCTTCGCCAGCGCGATCATCACGCTGCCGATCGGTGCCACCACCGAGCGGTACGCCTGCGGCATCACCACCACGCCCAGCGTCTGGCCGAAGGACATCCCCAGGCTGCGGGCCGCCTCCCCCTGCCCGGCAGGAACGGTGTTGATGCCCGAGCGCAGCGCCTCGCAGACGAAGGCCGAGGTGTAGCAGCCGAGCGCCAGCACGGCGAAGGTGAAGAACGGCAGCACGATGTCGAACCTCGGCAGCCCCAGCACCACCACGAAGAACAGCAGCGTCAGCGGGGTGTTGCGCAGCACGGTCACCCAGCCGGTGCCGAACGCCCGCAGCGGCCGCACCGGCGAGACCCGGAAGCCGGCCATCAGCACGCCCAGCAGCAACGCCAGCACACCGCTGATCACGGTGAGTTCGAGCGTGCCGAGGAAACCGTGCCAGTAGGTCGGGAGATTGTCGGTCAGGACTTTCATACCGGTCCGGCCCTCCTCAGTACCGGTCGATCGGCGGCGGCGTCGGCGCGGGCACCCCGGACAGCCCGAGCGTGGCGTCGTACGCCCGCTTCCAGTCGCCGTTCCGCTCGTGCCGCGCGAGCGCGTCGTCGATGGCCAGCCGGAGCACCCGGTCCTCCTTCGGGGTGCCGATGCCGTACGGCTCGGTGGAGAACGGCTGCCCGGCGATCTTCAACTCGTCCGGGGCCTTGGCGGCGTACCCCTGCAGGATGGCGTTGTCGGTGGTCACCGCGTCGACCTGGCCGGTGATCAGGTTGTCGACACAGGCGGAGTAGGTGTCGTACCCGATCAGGTGCGCCTCGGGGTAGTCCCGCTGGATCCGCTGGTACGGCGTCGAACCGGCGGCCGAGCAGACCTTCTTGCCCGCCAGGTCCTGCGGCCCGTGGATGCTGTTGTCGTTCTTGCGGACCAGCAGGCCCTGCCCGGCGATGAAGTACGGCCCGGCGAAGCCGACCAGCTTCTTGCGGTTGTCGTTGATGGTGTAGGTGCCGACGTAGAAGTCGATCTGGCCGTTCTGCAGCGAGGTCTCGCGGTTCGCCGAGGCGATGGTCTTGAACTCGATCCGGTCGGGGCCGAAGCCGAGATCGGCGGCGACCATCCTGGCGATCTCGATGTCGAAGCCGGAGTATTGCCCGGTGGCGGGGTTCTTCTGGCCCAGGTAGGGCTGGTCCTCCTTGACCCCGATCACCAGCCTCCCCCGGGCCCGCGCCCGGTCGAGGGTGGGCGAGCCCTGGATCTCCGACGCGTTCTGCACCTGGTAGGTGGGAAGCGCACTCGCCTGGGGGCCCTTCGGCGGCGGGGTGCCGGGCCTGCCGCACGCGGTGAGCAGCACGAGGAGGACGATGAGCAGCGGAGGACGCTTCACCCGGCGCCCCTCAGTGCTTCAGGATCTTGGAGAGGAAGTCCCTCGCCCGTTCGGTGTTCGGCGCGCTGAAGAACTCCTCCGGCGTACGGTCCTCCAGGATCCGGCCGTCGGCCATGAAGACGACCCGGTTGGCGGAGGCCCGCGCGAAGCCCATCTCGTGGGTGACGACCACCATCGTCATCCCCTCGCGCGCCAGGCCCCGCATCACGTCGAGCACCTCGTTGATCATCTCGGGGTCGAGGGCCGAGGTGGGCTCGTCGAACAGCAGCGCCTTCGGGTCCATCGCCAACGCCCTGGCGATCGCCACCCGCTGCTGCTGACCGCCGGAGAGCTGCGCCGGGTACTTGTCCGCCTGCGCGGCCAGACCGACCCGCTCCAGCAGGTCACGGGCCTTCCGGTCGGCCTCGGACCTGGTCCGCTTGCGGACCTTCAGCTGGGCCAGCGTCACGTTCTCCAGCACGGTCTTGTGGGCGAAGAGGTTGAAGGACTGGAAGACCATCCCGACCTCGGCCCGCAGCCTGGCCAGGCCCTTGCCCTCCTCGGGCAGCGGGACACCGTCGATGGTGATGGTGCCGGACTCCACCGGCTCCAGCCGGTTGATCGCCCGGCAGAGCGTCGACTTCCCGGAGCCGGACGGGCCGATCACCACGACCACCTCACCGCGTCCGACGGTGAGGTGGATGTCCTGCAGGACGTGCAGCCTGCCGTAGTGCTTGTTGACACCGGCCAGCTCGATCAGCGGGGTGAAACCTGCGGTGCTCACGGTGCGGGAACCCTCCCGGCGCCGAGGCCTGCCTGGGGGAGGGTCACTTGTCGCGTCGCCCCTTGGCCAGCCAGCCGAGGGCGCCACCGGCGACCAGGGTCGCCAGCAGGGCGATCCAGAGCGGGGCGGTCACGGTGAACACCCAGAACTGGATCCTCACCTTCTCCAGGTTGGCGAACAGGAACCAGATCGCCAGGATCACGATCACGCCGATCGCGATCACCCTGGTCGGGATACCCGCGATCTCGCCCCTGCCCTTGCCGCCGGAGGACGGGGAACCGCCTGAAGTCTTGGCCACAGAGGCAGTCTGCGCCGCGACCGCACCGCACCGCAGCGCACGCCGCCCGCGCTACCCCGGCTGGCCCACCCCGTACACCCAGCCGGGTGCAGCGCGCCCCGGGCCGACCGGGCCCGGGACGCGGGACCCGCCGACGTCCGGGCGGGCCCGCCGGCATCACCCCTCGTCCCGCCAGGAGCGCCAGAGCGCCGCGTACGGCCCGCCCGCGGCCACCAGCTCGGGGTGGCTGCCGTACTCGCTGATCCGTCCCTGCTCGACCACCGCGATCACATCCGCGTCGTGCGCCGTGTGCAGCCGGTGGGCGATGGCGATCACCGTACGGCCCTCCAGCACCCGGGAGAGCGAACGCTCCAGGTGCCGCGCCGCGCGCGGGTCCAGCAGCGAGGTGGCCTCGTCCAGCACCAGGGTGTGCGGGTCGGCCAGGACCAGCCGGGCCAGCGCCAACTGCTGGGCCTGCGGCGGCGTCAGCCCCGTCCCGCCGGAGCCGACCTCGGTGTCCAGGCCCTCCGGCAGCGCGGCCACCCAGCCCTGCGCGTCCACCGCCGCCAGCGCGGCGTGCAACTCGGCGTCGTCCGCCTGGGCGCGGGCCAGCCGCAGGTTGTCCCGCAGCGTGCCGACGAACACGTGGTGCTCCTGGTTGACCAGTGCGACCTGGGCCCGGATCCGCTCGGCGGGCATCCTGGCCAACGACGCACCGCCGAGGGTCACACTCCCCCGGCCCGGAGCGTAGATCCCCGCGAGCAGACGTCCCAGCGTCGACTTCCCCGCGCCGGACGGCCCGACCAGCGCGACCCGGCTGCCGGGCGTCACCTCCAGGCTGATGCCGTGCAGCACGTCGGCCCCCTCGCGGTAGCCGAACCGGACCCCGGCCGCCGAGACCTGGCGGCCGGCCGGATGCACGTGCTCGTCCGTCTCCGGGTCCACCACCTCACGGACCCCGACCAGCCGGGCCAACGAGGCCTGGCCGACCTGGAGTTCGTCGTACCAGCGCAGGATCAGGTCGACCGGGTTGGTCAGCGCCTGGGCGTAGAGCACCCCGGCGGTCAGCTGGCCGATGCCGATCCAGCCCTGCACGGCGTAGACCCCGCCCAAGGTGAGGGTGGCCAGGAGCGCCAGCGCGTAGGTGGCGTCCACGCTCGGGAACCACATGGTGCGCAGCCACAGGGTGTAGCGCTCCCAGTCCAGCCACTCGCCGATCCGGCGGTCCGTCAGCTCGATCCGCTCCGCGCCCAGGCGCAGCGCCTCGACCGTACGGCCGGCGTCCACCGTCTCGGCAAGCACGGTGTTCACCGCCGCGTACCCGGCCGACTCACAGCGGTAGGACTGCGGAGCGCGGCGAAAGTACCAGCGGGAGGTGGCCAGCAGCAGCGGCATCCCGATGATCGCGGTGACCGCGAGCAACGGTGAGGTGAGCAGCAGGGCGCCGAGCACCAGCGCCACCGAGACCAGGGCGACGGCCAGTTCGGGCACCGCCTCGCGGACCGACTTGGCGAGCCGGTCGATGTCGGTGGTGCCCCGGGAGACCAGGTCGCCGGTGCCCGCCCGTTCCAGTACGCCGGGCGGCAGGGCGACCGAGCGCACCAGGAAGTCCTCCCGCAGGTCGGCCAGCACCTCCTCGCCGAGCACGCTGCCGCGCAGCCGGGACCAGCCGATGAACGCGGACTGCACGAGAAGCGCGAGCAGGTACCAGCCGATCCCGGCGAGGATCCGGCCTTCGGTCGTGCCCGTGCTGAGCTCCTGCACCAGCGAGCCCAGCACCCACGGACCGACCAGGCCGGCGAGGGTGGCGACGGCGTGCAGGCCGATCACCGTGGCGAAGCCGGAGCGGTGCCGCCGGGCCAGCAGCCGGATGTAGGAACGGACGGTGGCCGGTGAGGCGACGGGCAGCATGGCGGCCGGTCCGTGCTGCCGGACGACGGGGGGCTTCATACCTTCTCCTCGGAGTGGGTCCGCGCCGCAGCCGGATCGGCCGCCTGCGCGGCCTCGGGCGCGCTCCGCCCCGACGGCGCCGGGGCGGTGTCACGGGTGACCACGGCCCGGTACTGCGGGCAGCCGCGCAGGAGTTCGCGGTGCGAGCCGGTGGCGGCGACCCGGCCCTGGTGGACCAGCAGGACGGTGTCCGCCCGGTCCAGCAGCAGCGGACTGGTCGCGAACAGCACGGTGGTGCGCCCGTCGCGCAGTTCGCGCAGCCCGGCGGCGATCCTGGACTCGGTGTGGGCGTCCACCGCGCTGGTCGGCTCGTCCAGTACCAGCACCGCCGGGTCCGCCACCAACGAGCGGGCCAGGGCGAGGCGTTGGCGCTGCCCGCCGGAGAGCGAGCGCCCGCGCTCGGTGATCCGGGCCCGCATCGGGTCTCCCCCGCACTCGGGCGAGCCGTCGACCAGGGCGTCCAGCACGTCCTCGGCACGGACGGCGGTGAGCGCCCGCGCCGCGGTGACGCGCCCGGAGGCGGGGACCTCGAACAGCTCGGCCAGGGTGCCGGAGAGCAGCACCGGTTCCTTGTCGTGGACCAGGACGGCCGCCCGCACCTCGTCCAGCGGCACCTCGTCCAGCGGCGTGCCGCCGAGCCGCACGGAAGGCTCGGGCCGCTCATCCTCGGCCAGCGGCAGGTGCCCGCCGAGCCGCCCGGCCAGGTGCCCCGCGACGTCCGGATCGCCGCAGACCACTGCGGTGATCCGGCCGGCGCGGGCGGTCAGCCCGGTGACCGGGTCGTGCAGGTCGGCGCGCTCGGGGCGGGTGAGGGCGGCAGTGAAGGCCTCCTCGCCGGCCGTCCGGGTCAGCGCGAGCACCTGGGTCGCCCGCTCCGCGGAGACCCGGGCGACGCTCCAGGCGTGTGCGGCCTCGCCGAGGATCCGCAGCGGGGAGGCCAGGAAGGCCATCGCCCCGTAGACCGCGACCAGTTCACCGACGCCGATCCGGCCCCGGACCACCAGCTCGGCCCCGTACCAGGTGGTGGCGACCACGAACAGGCCCGGGAGCAACACCTGTTGGGCCTGCATCAGCGACCAGATCCGGGCGGTGCGCACGGCGGCGCCGCGGACCTGCTGCGAGGCCACGCGGTAGCGCTCCAGGAACAGCTCCTCGCCGCCGATCCCGCGCAGCACCCGCAGGCCGGCGACGGTGTCGGCGGCCAGCTCGGTGGCCCTGCCCGCGAGGGCGCGCTGCTTACCGTAGCGGCGCTCCAGGGGCGCGAGCAGCGGCCAGACCGAGGCCGCCAGGACCGGCACACCGAGCAGGACGGCGAGGCCGAGCAGCGGTCTGCGGGACAGGACGACCACGCTGAGCCCGAGCCAGACCACGACGGCGGCCCGCACCCGGGCGGTCAGTTCGACGTACCAGCCGATCCGTTCCACGTCGCTGTTGCTGACCGCGACGATCTCGCCGGTGGCGATCCGCCGGGACAGCCCGGCGCCGAGCCGGGAGGCCTGGCGGGCGACCAGCTGGCGCAGCTGGGAGGCGGCGGTGATCCAGTTCCACACCGCCTGCCGGTGCAGCAGGACGCCGCCGAGGGACTGCAGTGCGGCGAGGAGGAGGGCGAGGGCGCCGGCCCGCCAGATCCCGGCGGTGTCGCCGCCCACGGCGGCCTGGATGCCCAGGCCGAGCGTCAGCGGCAGCGCCGCCTGACAGGCGAGCTCCAGGACTCCCCAGCAGGTGGCGAGCAGTTGCCCGCGCCGCTGGCTGCGCCGCATCCAGCGCAGGAAGGCGGGCGGTGAACTCAGATCGGGGACGCCGGGGTCCGGCATCGGTAGGGACTTGAGCGACATGACGCTCCGTTACGGGGGGTGGTACGGGCAGGGTGCTCGGGCACGCGGCCCAGGTCCTGGGCGCGGCGGGGCCGCCCGGCGCGGTGCGCGGGCCAGGGCGGGACGAGGTGACGGCGGGGTGCTGGTCATCAGGACGTCATGGGCACCGAGCGTGCCGGGCGCACTGTGACGTACGCAACAGGTTTTCCGGCCCGAGCCCTCAGTCGTGGGGATACGGAGCGTCACTTGGGCTCCTGGTTCATCAATTTTGGTCAATTCTTGGAAAAACGGGAACATCGCGGCCCAATCCGGGGTTGCTCCCCAACGGCACTATTGGACAGACCGGAGGGCACACCTTCCAGTGAGCACCATCCCCAGCGTCACCCTGAACAACGGCGTCCGGATCCCGCAGCTCGGCTTCGGCGTCTGGCAGGTGCCGGACGCCGAGGCGGCGACCGCCGTCCGCACCGCCATCGAGGCCGGCTACCGCAGCATCGACACCGCCGCCATCTACGAGAACGAGGCCGGCACCGGTCAGGCGATCGCGGCGGCCGGTGTGCCGCGCGAGGAGCTGTTCATCACCACCAAGCTGTGGAACTCGGGCACCAGGGACTGGTCCGGCCAGCAGGGCCAGGACGCCGTGCTGCGCGCCTTCGACGAGTCGCTGGCCAAGCTCGGCCTCGACTACCTCGACCTGTACCTGATCCACTGGCCGCGCCCGATGCACGGCAGCTTCCTCAACATCTGGAAGGCGTTCGAGAAGCTGTCCGCCGAGGGCCGGGTCAAGGCGGTCGGCGTCTCCAACTTCGGTCCCCGGCAGCTGGACGCGCTGCGCCAGGAGAGCTCCGTCGTCCCGGTGCTCAACCAGGTGGAGCTGCACCCGCACTTCCCGCAGCTGGAGCTGCGCGCGTACCACGCCGAGCACGGCATCGCGACCGAGGCCTGGAGCCCGCTGGGCCAGGGCAAGGACCTGCTCACCGAGCCCGCCCTGGTGCGGATCGCCGAGAAGCACGGCCGCACGGTGGCCCAGGTGGTGCTGCGCTGGCACCTGCAGAGCGGCGTCATCGCGATCCCGAAGTCGGTCACCCCGTCGCGGATCAAGGAGAACATCGACGTCACCGGCTTCGAGCTGGACGCCGACGACCTGACCGCGATCGCCGGCGTGGCGACGGGCAAGCGCCTCGGCCCGGATCCGCAGGAGTTCGACTGGAACTGACGTCCCCGGCCGAGGGCCGACGGCGATGACGGAAGACGAACGGCCGGTCACTGCCCCGGCTTCGGGACGACCGGCCGCTCGTCACGTCGTCGTGCTCGCGCGCGCTGCGCTGTTCGAACTGTTCGGCACGGGTGGCAAATCGTTACTGCCACCGAATCGTTACTGCCACCGATGTCCTGGCGAATCGTTACAGCCTGCCGGCCTTCGCGATCAGCGCCAGGGCGGGCTCGTGCTCGTGCGGCTCCAGCGGGGAGAGCAGGAGTTCCTGCACCTCCCGCACCGCGGCCGCCGAACGGTGCAGCAGGTCCTGCCCGGCCGGCGAGAGCGAGAGCAGGTTGCGCCGCCCGTCCGAGGGGTCGCGGCGGCGGAGCACCAGACCGCGCCGGACCAGCCGGCTGACCATCTCGGCCATGGTCGCCTTGTCCAGCGAGGCCAGCTCGCCGACCGTGCGCTGGTCGGCGCCCGGCTCGGCCTCCAACGCGTCCAGCACCGCGTACTGAGGAGCCGTCAGCTCGGAGCCGACCTTGTCCGACCAGAGCTTGGTGTGCACCTGCTGGCTGACCCGGATCAGGTAACCGATCGCCCGCTGGGCGTCCAGCATCGGCCGGGCGTCCGTCATGACCGCCACGGCGGCCGGCTCCAGACGGGCTATCTTCGCCATCACCCGGACGATCTCGATCTGCTCCTCGGGGCTGAGCGGTTCGAAGAGCGTCCGCTGGACGCGAACCACTCCGCCGGTGGCCTCGCGCACCGCCTGCGCACCGCTCTGCGAGAGCGCGAGCAGCTTGCGGCGGCCGTCGGCCGGGTCGCGTCGGCGCAGCACCAGGCCGCGCCGCACCAGGCGGGCGACCATTTCGGCCATCGTGGCCTTGTCGAGCGAGGCCCGCTCACCGACCGTGCGCTGGTCGGCTCCCGGTTCGAGTGCCAGCACGAGCAGCACCGCGAACTGCGGAGCCGTGAGCTCGGAACCGACGTACTCGGACCACAGGCGGGTGTGCACCTGCTGGGCCACGCGGATGAGGTGGCCGGGCGACTGCTGAAGTCGCGCGGTCACACGGGTCGTCGGGATCTCCCCCAGCACCATGAAATCCGTCCCGATGTCACACCCGGTGTGTGTGGGACACCCGGGCGGGGCAGTAACGGCGAGTGAGCGTCCCGCTGTGAGGGTAGGCGCGCCAGCCGTGCAGCCGGTGGCTGCTGGCGCACACTATACAAACGGTAGGCCCGCGCTGGCAGGCAGGGGCCAAGAGTAGACGCTTGTTCGTCGAAGTTGGCATATTTCCGCAGCATGTCGTGGTCACAACTACCGGTTTGAGTGATTGATCTTCACCGTATGACCTCACCCTCCGTCACCTGCGACTCTGCACTCTGGTCCGGAGGGCTACCCGCCGGTAGGGTGTGCGCCGCAGCGCCCTCCGCACCACTCTTCCGGGCAAGGGCCGCTCTCGGCAGCGGCCGTGTCCGTCACCCCACCGAGAGAGACGAGTACGAGCATGACCGAGCAGAACAGCACCCGCCGGGTCGCGGTCGTCACCGGTGCGGCCCGCGGCATCGGTGCCGCGACCGCAGAGCGCCTGGCCGCCGACGGGTACGCGGTGGCCGTGGTGGACCTGGAGGCCGACGCGGGCAAGGACACCGTCGACCGGATCCTCGCTGCGGGCGGCACCGCACTGGCCGTCGGGGCGGACGTCTCGGACGCCGAGCAGGTGGAGGCGGCCGTGGCGCTGATCGCCGCCGAGCTCGGCGCGCCGGTGGTGCTGGTCAACAACGCCGGGGTGCTCCGTGACAACCTGCTGTTCAAGATGTCCGAGTCGGACTGGGACACCGTGATGAACGTCCACCTCAAGGGCGCCTTCCTGATGACCCGGGCCTGCCAGAAGCACATGGTGGACGCCGGATTCGGCCGGATCGTCAACCTCTCCTCCTCCTCGGCCCAGGGCAACCGCGGCCAGGCCAACTACTCGGCGGCCAAGGCCGGCCTGCAGGGCTTCACCAAGACCCTGGCGATCGAGCTCGGCAAGTTCGGCATCACCGCCAACGCGGTCGCCCCCGGCTTCATCGCGACCGACATGACGGCCGCCACGGCCGCCCGGGTCGGCATGGAGTTCGAGGCGTTCAAGCAGGCCGCCGCCTCCCAGATCCCGGTCAACCGGGTCGGCGTCCCCGAGGACATCGCCAACACCATCTCCTTCCTGGCCGGCGAAGCCGCCGGTTTCGTCTCCGGCCAGGTCATCTACGTCGCGGGTGGCCCGCTCGACTGACCGCTTCCCACCGGGCCCCACCCGCTCGCGATGCGGGAGAGGCCCGGTGGGAGGAGACTCGGGGATCAGAAACCCGCAATCCCCGGGAGGCACCAGATGACGAACGAGCCCACCGACAGCGATTTCCGCCCGACGCCGGACCGCCTCCTCCACACCGGTGCCGAGCACCCGGTGGACCCGGAGGACCTGGTCATGGCCTCGGGCCGGACCCCCACCCCGGAGCTCATCGAGAAGGCCCGGCAGGACCTGGAGAAGTACGGCGCCGCCGCGGTCGAACGCCTGATGCCCTGAGCACCCGAACCCCACTCAGGCCCCCGCCTCAACGCGGGGGCCTGAGTGCGTTTCCAGCCAGTCCGGGGGTGTGGCCAAGTACAACACTTTGCGCTATACCTGCTCATCAGTGTTCGTTCTTGCATGATGAGGAGCTCATATGCGCAGAACTTTGCAACACTCCCGGCCCCGACGGGCCCGTCCCGTCGTCCTGGCCCTTGCGGCCGTCCTCTCCCTCGGCGGCACCGCCGCCACCCCTGCCCTCGCCGCCGGCACGAGCACCGGCACGGCCACCGGCGCCGGCGGGTCGGCTCCCGCCGTCGCAGCGGGCTCGGCCGGCGCCGTCACCGGGTTCACCGCGAAGGGCGCCGTCTACACCTTCGCGGCGGGCGGCGCCAAGGCACGGGTCAGCTTCGTCTCCGACCAGGTCTTCCGGATCGAGCTCTCACCCGGCGGCCCCTTCACCGACCCGGTCGGCTCGGACGTCGTCCTCCCCCAGGGCGCCCCGCCCGCCACCAAGTGGCGTGACGCGGGCGACCGTTACGAACTGTCCACCGGAAAGGTCACCCTGCGGGCCTACAAGGCGGCGCTGCGCTTCGCGCTCTACCGCTCCGACGGGTCGAAGGTCTGGGAGGAGACCAAGCCGATCTCCTGGGACGGCAAGGCCACCACCCAGACCCTGGCCAGGGGTGCGAGCGAGCAGTACTTCGGCGCCGGCGAGCAGAACGGCTCCTTCTCCCACCGGGGCAAGACCGTCCAGGTCGGCGTGGACTACAACTGGAACGAGGGCGGCCACCCCAACTCCGTTCCGTTCTACCTCTCTTCGGCCGGCTACGGCGTCTACCGCAACACCTACGCCCCGGGCACCTACGCCTTCGACGACCCGGTCACCACCACCGAGCAGGAACTGCGCTTCGACGCCTACTACTTCGCCGGGACCGGCCTCAAGGACGTGATCGGCCAGTACACCTCGCTGACCGGAAAGCCCTTCCTGCCGCCCGTCTACGGCCTGGAGATGGGCGACTCGGACTGCTACCTGCACAACGCCAACCGGGGCGAGCGGCACACCCTGGACGCGCTGAAGATCGCCGACGACTACGCGAAGAACGACATGCCCAACGGCTGGATGCTGGTCAACGACGGCTACGGCTGCGGCTACGAGAACCTGGCGCAGACCGCCCAGGGTCTCCAGCAGCACAAGATGCAGCTCGGCCTGTGGACCGAGAACGGCCTCGGCCAGCTCGCCGACCAGGTCCGGGCCGGCCAGCGGGTGGCCAAGCTGGACGTCGCCTGGGTCGGCGACGGCTACAAGTTCGCCCTCGACGGCTGCAAGGCCGCCTACCAGGGCATCGAGGACAACAGCGACGCCCGCGGCTTCACCTGGGCACCCGAGAGCTGGTCCGGCGCGCAGCGCTGCGGGGTCCAGTGGAGCGGTGACCAGTCCGGCAGCTGGGACTACATCCGCTGGCAGATCCCGACCTACGCCGGATCCACCATGTCCGGCATGGCGTACAACACGGGCGACGTGGACGGCATCTTCGGTGGCAGCCCGCAGACCTACACCCGCGACCTGCAGTGGAAGTCCTTCCTGCCCGCCATCATGTCGATGGACGGCTGGGCGCCCAGCGACAAGCAGCCGTACCGCTCCGGCGAGCCCTACACCTCCATCAACCGCAAGTACCTGAAGCTCAAGGAGTCGCTGCTGCCGTACATGTACAGCTACGCGGCGGAGGCCACCCGGACCGGCGTCGGACCCGTGCGGCCGCTGGCGCTGGAGTACCCGGACGACCCGGTGACGGCCACCGACGCGGTCAAGTACGAATTCCTCAGCGGACAGGACTTCCTGGTCGCCCCGGTCTATTCCGACACCTCGGTGCGGGACGGCATCTACCTGCCCAAGGGCACCTGGGTCGACTACTGGACCGGCCGCACCTACCAGGGCCCGACCACCGTCAACGGGTACAGCGCGCCGCTCGACACCCTGCCGCTGTTCGTCAAGGCCGGTGCCACGATACCGATGTGGCCGGGCATCAGCTCCTACCGGGACCGCACCGCCGACTCCCCGCTCGCCTGGGACGTCTACCCGCAGGGGCGCAGCAGCTTCAGCCTCTACGAGGACGACGGGGTCACCCGCCGGCACCGTGAGGGCGAGTACGCCACCCAGACCGCCCGGGTGACCGCCCCGACGACCGGGTCGGGCCAGGTCCGGATCGACGTCTCGGCGAGCAGCGGCGACTTCGCGGGGAAGCAGACCACCCGGCCGTACCTGTTCACGGTGCACAGCGGCACCGCACCGACCCGGGTCTCGCTCGGCGGGCGGGCACTGCCGAAGCTGGCCGACGAGGCCGCGTTCGACCGGGCCGCCCAGGGTTGGTGGTACGACCCGGCCGACCGCGGCGGCGTGGTCCGGGTGAAGACCGCCTCGCTCACCACCTCGGCCGGCTTCGGGCTGGTCCTGGACGGTGCGAGCGCGGTGGGCAGCCAGGCGGGACCGAGCGGTGACGCCTGGGCGAGCGATCTGCCCTGGGCGAGCGCGGTCAACGGCTGGGGGCCGGCCGAGCGGGACCGCAGCAACGGCGAGACCGGCCCCGCCGACGGCCACCCGATCACCCTGGACGGCACCGTCCACCCGAAGGGGATCGGCGTGCACGCCGCCTCCGACATCGAGATCGTCACCGGTGGACGCTGCTCGTCCTTCGACGCCGTGGTCGGGATCGACGACGAGATCGATGGCTACGGTTCGGTGACATTCTCGGTGGTGGCCGACGGACGCACCCTGTGGACGTCACCGGTTCTCACCGGGCGGTCGGCCGCCCTCCCGGTCGCCGTGCCGCTGGGCGCCAGCGACCAGGTCCACCTCAGGGTCGACGCGGCGGGCAGCAGCACCGGCGACCACGGCGACTGGGCGGCTGCCAAGTTCCACTGCGCCTGACCTGCTGGTCAACCCCTGGTCCGGACCGCAGCACCGAACGCCCTGCCGGCTCCGGCAGCGGCCAAGGCGCCCGTCTCCGCAGGCCCCCCACCCTGCGGAGGCGGGCGTTCGGCCGTGTCCAAACCCTCCCCGAGGGCGCACGGGAGCGCGCCGGGAGTGATTGGTCACTACGGGGTGGCGGCCGCTGGCGCTGGGCAAGAGTGCCCAGGTGGAGCGGGTAATGTCGAAGCCGTGCAAGCTCATATCGAACCGTCCGGCCACCGGACCGACCCCGCCGTGGACGGGGAATCCGCCGAGGCAGGGTGGCCACCGATGAGCCGCCGCCATGCGATCGTCTTCGGCCTGACCGGCCTCGCCTACCTGCTGGTCGTGGTCGCCGTGGTGCTGGACACCAAGCTCGTCGACCTCGACTGGGCGCTCAAGCAACTCAGACCCTACAAGCGCTGGCCCGAGGTCCAGCCGCTGCTGAACGTCTGGATCATCGCCGGGCAGCGCGGGCCCTCCGCGATCGCCGCCTGCGCCTGGCTGGGCTGGCGCTGCTTCCGGCACCGCACGGTGCGTCCGCTGCTGGCGATGGGGGTGGCGCTGCTGCTCCTCAACATCACGGTCGGCGGTGTGAAGATCGTGACGGGCCGGCTCGGCCCGCACTACGCGCACTACCTGGGCTCACCGGAACTCTTCTCCGGCGGCACCATCTTCCCCTCCGGGCACACCGCCAACGCCGTGGTGACCTGGGGCGTGCTCGCCTACCTCGCCGAGCGCTGGCGGCGCACTGGCACCCTGCTGGCCTCGTTCACCGCCGTCTCGATCGGGCTGACCACCGTCTACCTGGGCACCCACTGGTTCTCGGACGTGCTGGCCGGCTGGGCCGCTGGCGCGCTGGTCCTGCTCGCGATGCCCCTGTTCGAGCCCCTGATCGCGGTGGCGGACCAACGGATCACCGACCTCTGGCGCGGCACGCGGTAGCTCCGCTCCGGCAGTCGCCGACCGCCACCGCCTGGGCGCGGAGGGCGGGCCGAGCCCTCAGCCCTCCCAGCAGCGTTCGACCACGCCGTCCCGGGCGGCGAGGTTGAGCCTGCCCTCCCGGTACTCCAAGGTGATCATCTCCCCGGGCTCCAGCACCCGGACGATCCGCCAGCCCCGGTCGTCCGCCAGCCGCCCGGCCTCCGCCACCGGCAGGCCCAGGTACTCCTCGTACTCGCCTCGCTCGTCCACTGCCGTTCCCCCCACCGTCGCCACGGTCCACGGACGTACGCTGGAATCCTAGACCGGCCACTTTGGCCGGGCGGGGCGGAGGCGATCAGGAATGCGTCCGGCGAAGACCCCACGGCAGTGGCGCAGCGGCACCGAACCGGCCACCGCCCGGAGCGACCTCAAACTGCGCTTCCTGCTGTCCGTCACCTTCACCCCGTTCTTCGCGCTGCTCACCGCCGCCTTCGCGGTGTGGGCAGCCCGGACCCCCGTCGAAGCCGCTCCCAGCAGCGGCACGCTGACCTTCTTCGCGGTCTGCTGCGGTGTCCTGACGCTGCTCGCGGCGATCGACCTCTGGGTGGTGATCCGCCGCCGCCGGACGGAGCTGTGACGGACCCTCAGCCCTGGCACGGCAGGTCACAAGATCGTCACAACCTCGGACGCGGCCGCCGCGCACATGCCATCCTGGCGCGATGCGCTTCCGATCCCTGGCACCCGCCCTCGCCGTCGCAGCCATCGCGCTGACCGGCTGCAGCAGCAGCGGCTCCAGCACCGCCGCACCCTCGGCGTCCGGCGCGGCCTCCGCGTCGGCCCCGGCCGCCGGCGCCTCGGCCGCGCAGCCGGAGCCGTCCGGCTCGGCCGCGCCGGCCAAGCCCGCTCCGCCCAGCAGTGCGGGCCTGCCGCCCAAGCCGGACGCCTCGGGTGTGGCCAAGCTCGTCGCGGCCCTGGACGCGATCGACCCGGACATCGTGTCCGGACAGCCCGACAAGACCGTCGACCGGGCCCGGGATCAGTGCCAGTCGATCTACAACTTCCCCAAGGACAGGGCGAAGCTGATCGACCTGACCAACCAGCGCTTCACCTCGCCCAAGCACCCGGACGGCTTCGGCGCCGACAAGGCGGAGAAGATCCTCACCGCCCTCCAGACCACGATCTGCCCGGGCGGCGGCTCCCGCTGACGTTCCTCGGCAGCGCCCCGGTGGGCGCTGCCGAACAGTACGGGTCTGCGCGCACCGGGTGCGCGGCGGTGGCAGGCCGCTACCGGCCGCCGACCGCCTGCTTGACCAGGGTGCGGCCGAAGTCCCACATCAGACCGCTGCCCCGGTGGGCGTCGTCCATCACCTCGGTGAACGCATCGACGAAACGGTCCACCTCCCGCTCGGTGATGATCAGCGGCGGAATCAGCTTGATCACCTCCAGATGGTCACCGGACACCTGGGTGAGAATCCGGTGCCGGTGCAGCAGCGGCACCACCACCATCTGCGCGAACAGCCCCTTGCGGGCCGCCTGCAGCGCGGTCCATCCGGTGCGCAGCTTCAACGACCTGGGCCGCCCGAACTCGATGCCGATCATCAGCCCCCGGCCCCGCACCTCGGCCAGCAGCTCGTAGCGGTCGACCAACTCCGCCAGTCTGGTCCGGAACAGCTCACCGACCCGGCGGGAGTTCTCGACCACCTCCTCCTCCCGCAGCACATGGAGGGTGGCCAGCGCGGCGGCCATCGCCTGCCCGTTGGAGCCGAAGCTGGCGGAGTGCACCAGCACCCGGTCCATCGAGGAGTACACCTTCTCGAAGATCCAGCCCTTCCCCAGCGTCGCCCCGATCGGAACGTACCCGCCGGAGAGCGCCTTGGCGGCGCAGACCAGGTCGGGCCGGACGCCCTCCTCCTCCTGGTACGCGAAGAAGGAGCCGGTCCGGCCGATCCCGGTCTGCACCTCGTCGCAGATCAGCAACGCCCGGTGCTCGTGCAGCAGTTGCTGGGCGGCGAGCAGCCAGCCGGGCGGAGTGGCGTGCACCCCCTTGCCCTGGATCGGTTCCACGATCAGTGCCGCGACGTCGCCCTTGCGCAACTCCCGTGCCAGCGCGCCGAGATCGCCGAGCGGGATCGCGGTGTCCGGCAGCAGCGGGTCGAACCCCCGGCGGAACCCGCTCTCGCCGTTGACCGAGAGCGATCCCGCGGTCAGGCCGTGGAAGGCGTGGTCGCAGTACAGCACCCGGGGCCGGCCGGTCGCGCAGCGGGCGAACTTGAGCGCGGTCTCCACCGCCTCCGTCCCGCTGTTCCCGAAGAACACCCGATCCAACTCCGGCGTGTGCGAGAGCAGTCGCTCGGCCAGCAGTCCGGGCAGCGGCGGACAGTCGAAGCGGGTGAGGTCGGGCAGGTCCAGGTCCATCACCTGCTGCACGGCCGCGCGGACCACGGGGTGGTGGCGGCCGAGCGCGAAGATGCCGAACCCGGCCAGCATGTCGAGGTACTCGTTGCCCTCGGCGTCGTAGAAGTACGGGCCCTCGGCGCGCTCGTAGTAGCGGTCGAAGCCGAGCGTGTGCAGCATCCTGGGCAGCTGCGGGTTGAGGTAGCGGGCGTGCAGCTCGTAGCGCTCACCACCGCGTTCGGCGATCAGCGCGGCGAGGTCGAGGGGGTCAGCCGGCATGGTGCTCGTTCGCTCCTCGGGTCGGCAGCAGTTGCTTGGCGAAGACGGCGGTCTGCGCGGCCACCCCGGTGCCGCTGAGGCCGATCTCCTCCAGGAGCTCGCCGCGCCCGGCGTGGGTCAGGAACTCCTGCGGGATGCCCAGGTCGCGCAGCGGGGTGTCCACTCCGGCGTCGCGCAGCGCCTGGGCGACCGCCGAACCCACCCCGCCGGCCCGGCCGTTGTCCTCGACGGTGACCACCAGCCGGTGCGCGGCGGCGAGTTCGAGCAGGGCCGGGTCCACCGGCTTGACCCAGCGCGGGTCCACCACGGTGGCGGTGAAGCCCTCGGCGAGCAGCAGTGCGGCGGCGTCCAGGCAGGCCGGGGCCATCGCACCGACGGAGACCAGCAGGATCTGCGGCTCTGCGGCGGTACGGTCCAGCACGTCCACCCCGCCGATCCGCTCCACGGCCGGGACCGCGGGGCCGAGCTCGCCCTTGGGGAAGCGCAGCACGGTCGGCGCGTCCCCGACCTCGACGGCCTCGCGCAGCTGGGCCCGCAGCTGCGCGGCGTCGCGCGGCGCGGCGAGCCGCAGACCGGGGACGACCTGCAGCACGGACATGTCCCACATGCCGTTGTGCGAGGCACCGTCGTTGCCGGTGACCCCCGCACGGTCCAGCACGAAGGTGACGCCGAGCCGGTGCAGTGCGACGTCCATCAGCACCTGGTCGAAGGCCCGGTTCAGGAAGGTGGCGTACACCGCGACCACCGGGTGCAGCCCGCCGGTGGCGAGCCCGGCGGCGCTGGCCACCGCGTGCTGCTCGGCGATACCGACGTCGAAGGTCCGCTCGGGGTACGCCTGCGCGAACCTGGCCAGTCCGACCGGCTGGAGCATCGCCGCCGTGATCGCGACCAGCTCGGGCCGCTCGGCGCCGAGGGCGAGCAGTTCCGCGCCGAAGACGGAGGTCCAGGAGACCCCGGCCGAGGGCGAGACCGGCAGGCAGGTGTACGGGTCGATGGGGTTGACGGCGTGGAACCGGTCCGCCTCGTCGAGTTCGGCCGGCCGGTAGCCGCGCCCCTTGACGGTGAGGCAGTGCACGATCACCGGGCCGGCGAAGTGCCTGGCCTGCCGCAGCGCCTGCTCGACGGCGCCGATGTCGTGCCCGTCGATCGGCCCGAGGTACTTCAGTCCGAGGTCCTCGAAGAGCCCCTGCGGCGCGAACGCGTCCTTGAAGCCCTTCTTGGCGCCGTGCAGCGCGTCGAAGATCGGCTGCCCGACCAGCGGGGTCCGCTGCAGTGCCTCCTTGCCGAGTGCCAGGAACCGCTCGTACCCCTGGGTGGTGCGCAGCGTGGCGAGGTGGTGGGCGAGGCCGCCGACGGTCCGGGCGTAGGAGCGCTCGTTGTCGTTGACCACGATCACCAGTGGTCGGTCCTGGGCCTCGGCGATGTTGTTGAGGGCTTCCCAGGCGAGGCCGCCGGTGAGCGCGCCGTCGCCGATCACGGCGACGGTCCTGCGGTCGGTGCGGCCGAGCAGCTGGTCGGCCTTGGCCAGGCCGTCGGCGTAGCCGAGCGCGGTGGAGGCGTGCGAGTTCTCGATCAGGTCGTGCTCGGACTCGGCGCGCGAGGGGTAGCCGGAGAGACCGTCCCTGGCCCGCAGCCTGGAGAAGTCCTGCCGGCCGGTGAGCAGCTTGTGCACGTAGGTCTGGTGACCGGTGTCCCAGAGGATCCGGTCGTAGGGCGAGTCGAAGACCCGGTGCAGTGCGATGGTGAGTTCGACCACGCCGAGGTTGGGGCCCAGGTGACCGCCGGTCCTGGTGACGGCGTCGATCAGGAAGTCCCTGATCTCCTCGGCCAGCAGCGGGAGTTCGGCCGCCTCCAGGCGTCTGAGGTCGGCCGGCTCCCTGATCCCGCTCAGCAGCGACACGGTGTCACCTGGTGCCGGAGCGGGACGGCTCGGAGGAGCCGAGGGTCTCCCGGGCGGCGCGCAGCGACTCCTTGAGCGAGCCCATGGTGGCGAGGACGGCGGTGGGCTCGTAGCCGCAGTGCGCCATGCAGTTCTCGCAGCGCGGGTCCCTGCCCCGGCCGTAGGAGTCCCAGTCGGTCTTCTCGATCAGCTCGCGGTAGGTGGGGACGTACCCGTCGGCCATTAGGTAGCAGGGCCGCTGCCAGCCGAGGAGCGAGTAGTTGGGGATGCCCCAGGCGGTGCAGTCGAAGTCGATCCGCCCTTCCAGGAAGTCGAGGAAGAGCGGACTGTGGTTGAGCCTCCAGCGCCGCCGGTTGCCGCCGGCGAACGCCTTGCGGAACAGCTCCCTGGTCTGCTCGACGCCGAGGAAGTGCTCCTGGTCGGGTGCCTTCTCGTAGGCGTACGCCGGGGAGATCATCATCTCGTCGACGTGCAGCTCGTCGTTGAGGTAGTCCAGCACCTCGATCACGGTCTGCGGGGTGTCGGTGTTGAAGAAGGTGCTGTTGGTGGTGACCCGGAAGCCGCGCCGCTTGGCCTCCTTGATCGCCTCCACCGCCTCGTCGAAGGTGCCCTCCTTGGCCACCGAGGCGTCGTGCCGCTCGCGCAGCCCGTCGATGTGCACGGTGAAGGTGAAGTACGGCGAGGGCTTGAACCGGTCCAGCTTCTTGCGCAGCAGCAGTGCGTTGGTGCACAGGAAGACGTACTTGCGGCGGGCGACCAGCTGCCGGACGATCTCGTCGATCTGCGGGTGCATCAGCGGCTCGCCGCCCGCGATGGACACCATCGGCGCACCGGCCTCCAGCACCGCCCCGACCGCCTGCGCCACCGGCATCCGCTGCTTGAGCACCCCGGCCGGGTGCTGGATCTTCCCGCAGCCCTCACAGGCGAGGTTGCAGGCGAAGAGCGGCTCCAGCTCCACGATCAGCGGGAACTTGGCCCGGCGCCTCAGCTTCTGCTGCAGGAGATAGGTGCTGATGCGGACGGACTGGCGCAGCGGCATGGCCATGACTAGCTCGCCTCCTGAGGGAGCGTCGAGGGCAGGGATTCGAGTGCGGCAACGGCCTGGCGGTGCCAGGCGGTGAGGGCCGGTACGGCGGCGCGCAGGGTCCGCCAGGCGCGCAGCCCGGCCGGCAGGGTGCCAGGTCGGATCAGTTCGTGGTCGGGGGTGTCCACCACCACCCGCAGGACGGCGGCGGGCAGCCCGGGGCGCAGCTGCGCGCGGGCGGCGAGGACGGCCGCCGCCTCCATGTCCACCGCGAGGGCGCCCCGGGAGTTCAGCGCACGCCGCTCGACACCCCGCACCACGTGGTCGGCGGTGTGGTGCAGCCCGGTGTGCGTGGTCAGGCCGCGGGCCTGCAGGGCACGGGCGAGCTGCTTGGCGGAGTCCAGCGGGTAGTGGTTGCCCTCGGCGTCGCGGACGGCGTCGGCGACGATCACGTCGGTGGGCCGCACGCCGGGACCGACGGCGGCCCCGAAGCCGGCCACCACCAGGGCGCCGTACCCGTCCCTGGCGAGCAGCTCGCCGACCACCCGTCTGGCCCGGCTCCGCCCGACGCCGGTCCTGACCAGCGCCGGCGGCCCGTCCGCCGCCCCGCTCCAGTCGCCACCGCGCAGCGCCCACACCTCGGGGCCCAGCGCACACACCACCAGCAGCGCTCCGCCCGTCATGGCCCGCCCCACACCATCGGCCGGACAGCCGTCCGGGGACGCCCCGAACGCGCCTCACCCGGCTCCCCGCACGCTGCGAAAGCGCAGGCACCCGCCCTCATCCGCGTCCTCCGATCGTCGGGCCGCCGTGCGACTGCGGCCGTTGGGCCCGATCCTGAGGGCCATCGGCCGCCTCCGCCACCGGACTCGTCCTCACCGGTGGCCGCCGGGCACCGGACCGCCGTGCAGGTACCGGCCGAGCGCCGTGACCGGGAAGACCAGCCGGTACAGGTGGTAGTTGATCGAGAAGTCCCAGGGGAAACCGGTGCCGGTGAAGTGCGGCTCGTCCCAGGTGCCCTCCGGCAGCTGGGTGTCCACCAGCCAGCGCACACCCCGTTCGACCGCCTCGCTGCGCGCCCCGTCCGGCCCTTCCCCGGCGGCGAGCAGCGCCATCAGCGCCCAGGCGGTCTGCGAGGCGGTGGACTCCCCGCGGCCGGCCCAGCGCTCCGGATCCTCGTAGGAGCGCATGTCCTCGCCCCAGCCGCCGTCCGGGTTCTGCCGGTCCTCCAGCCAGCGCACGGCCCGCCGGACGGCCGGGTGAGCGGTGCGCAGCCCGGCCGCGACCAGGGCGGGGACCACCGAGCCCGTCCCGTAGATGTAGTTGGTGCCCCAGCGGCCGAACCAGGAGCCGTCCGCCTCCTGGTTGGCGAGCAGCCAGGCGATGCCGCGCCGGGTGCGCGGGTCGTCCGCCCGGCCCACCTCGGCGAGCATCTCGACCACGTGCGCGGTGACGTCCGCCGAGGGCGGGTCCACCACCTCGCCGAAGTCGCAGAACGGCAGCTTGTTGGGCAGCGTGCTGGTGTTGTCCACGTCGAAGGCGGCCCATGCGCCGTTCCTGGACTGCATGCCGAGGCTCCACTCGACACCCCGCCGGACGGCTCCGTCCAACCGCGCCCGGTCGGGGAAGGCCACCCGGCTCAGCGCGAGCACCACCTCGGCCGTGTCGTCGATGTCGGGGTAGTTGTCGTTGTGGAACTCGAACGCCCAGCCGCCGGGTTCGAGCTCGGGCCGCTTGACGGCCCAGTCGCCGCGCCGGGTGATCTCCTCGCCGAGCATCCAGTCGACGGCCGACAGCAGCGCGGGGTGGTCGGCGGGCAGGCCCGCGTCGCGCAGGGCGATGGCGGCCAGACAGGTGTCCCAGACCGGGGACTGGCAGGCCTCCATCCAGCGCCGGCCGTCCTCGGTGTGCACGGTGAAACCGTCGAAGGAGGCGAGTCCGGCCTTCATCACCGGGTGGTCCAGGTCGTAGCCGAGCAGGTGCAGCGCGATCAGCGAGTACACGGCGGGCGGCTGGATCCCGCCCCAGCAGCCGTCCGACTCCTGTCGCTCGACGATCCAACGGCCCGCCTGGGCCAGCGCGAGGCGGCGCAACGGCCGTACGGCGTAACGGTGGTAGACGTGCAGGGCCCGGTCGAGCCGCTCGAAGAGACCGTCCCAGCTGGTCACCGGGGCGAGGGGCCGACGGGGGTACGGGTCGGCGGGGTCGGTGTGCAGCTCGTCCAGCGGGAAGGGCCCCGGGCGGACCGGCCGGTGGGCCGACACCACGGTCAGCGGTACGATCGTCTGCCTGGCCCAGCAGCCGAAGGCGTAGATGTTCAGCGGCAGCCACCGGGGCGCGAAGATGAGCTCGGGCGGAAGTTCGGGCAGTCGCTCCCAGGGCCACCAGCCGAAGAGCGCGAGCCAGATCCGGGTGAAGACGCGGGCGGCGGCGATTCCGCCGTGCGCGCGTACGTACTGCGCCGCCGCCCGCATGTGCGGGGCCTCGGGGTCGTCACCGGCGAGCTTCAGGGCGACGTACGCCTCGACCGTGGCGGAGAGTTCGGGCGGGCCGCCGTGGAAGGTGGCCCAGGTGCCGTCCGGACGTTGCTGGGAGCGGATCCAGGCTGCCGAGGCGGCGGTCTGCTCCTCGGTCCTGATGCCGAGGAACTGACGCAGTAAGAGGTCCTCGGCATCCATGGTGACGTTGGTCTCCAGGTCGCCCTTCCACCAGCCCTCGGGGCTCTGGAGTGACAGCAGGTGGGCGGTGGCCCTGGCCAGCGCCTCGGCCGGGGCGGCCTCGCCGGCGGACCCCGCGGACCCGGCACAGCCGTCCTCCCGAGGGCCGGCCGGCCTGGTCCCGTTCACCGCTCCGTCGGCTCCGACGGCCTCGCAGCGCACCGGGCCGAACGACCTGCCCGGCCGGCCCGCCGCCGCGGCCCGACCGCCGATCGGCCGTTCAGGCCCCGGCGGCCGGTCGCCCACCGCGGCCGGCCCGGGATCGTACTCGGGGTCGAGCCGGCCGTCCGCGGTTGCTGTCACTTGACGTCACCTCTCTCGTACCACCACGAATTCGGCGAGTGCGACGAAGTGCTCGCGCACCGCATCGGTCATCGGCACCTCGTCCAGCGCGGCGAGGGCAGTCGTGTGCCGGCGGCGGGCCTCCGCCTGCGTCCAGGCGCGGCCACCCGCCTCCTCGATCAGGGCCGCACGGGCAGCGAGCACCTGCTCGCTCTCCTCCCCGTGCCCCTTCGGGTCGGCCAACTGCTCGGCCAGCCGGCGCGAGGCGCTGCCGCCCTCGGCCAGCGCGGCGGCGACCGGCAGCGACTTCTTGCGCTGACGCAGATCGCCCCAGTGCGGCTTGCCGGTCACCTCGGTGGCGCCCCAGATGCCCAGCAGGTCGTCCACCGCCTGGAAGGCCAGACCCAGGTGGTAGCCGTAGCGCTGGAGCGCGTCGGACGTACGGTCGTCGGCCCCGGCCAGCACGGCGCCGATCGCGGAGGCGGCGGCCAGCAGGGCGCCGGTCTTGCCGCCCTCCATGTCGAGGCACTCCTCGACCGTCACGGCGTCGCGGGACTCGAAGGCGACGTCCTTGGCCTGGCCGTCGATCAGCCCGCGGGTGGCGGTGGTGATCAGTCGGACCGCCCGCGCCGCGTCGGCCGCGCTCGCGCCACCGGTGACCGCGGCGTCCAGCAGCACCTCGGTGCCCAGGGTGGCGAGCGCGTCCCCGACCAGGATGGCCTGGGCAGGACCGAACACCGTCCATGCGGTGGCCCGGTGCCGTCGGGTCTCGTCACCGTCCATCAGATCATCATGGAGCAGGGAGAAGTTGTGCACCAGCTCAACGGAGACACCGCCCGGGACTCCCACCTCGGCCGGGGCACCGACCGCCTGCGCCGACAGCAGCGCCAGCGCAGGTCGGACGGCCTTTCCGCCGTCCCCCGCCGCCGGCGTGCCGTCCCGGTCGATCCACCCGAAGTGGTACGCCGCCACGGTGTCCATCGGCGCGGCCAGCCGCGCGACCGCGGCGCGCAGCGGCGGGGTGCACAGGCTCCGGCCGCGCGCCAGCAGCTCCGGCACCGAAGCGGCCTCCCTGACCGGTGCAGTCGATGCGGCCGATGCGGCGCGAGCCTCCACGTGTGTTCCCTCTCCGTCCGGACGCCGGGCCGCTGTGGCCGGCCTGCCTGGTGCGATGTCAGTAGTGCTGGGGCCCGCGGTCATCGGGGCCACCTCCCGTCGCCTCGGTCGACCGGGATCCGCCCGGCCCCGGCCAGCGCGGCGTCGGCGGCGGCATGGCCGCTGCGCACCGCGCCCTCCATGGTCGCGGGCCATCCGGTCGCGGTCCACGAGCCGGCCAGCAGCAGGCCGGGGATGTCCGTCGCGGCCTGCGGGCGCAGCGCGGCGGTGCCCGGCGCCGGGTCGAAGGTCGCGGTCCGTTCACGGGTGACGAAGAAGTCCAGCACCTTCGCCTGCCGGGCCCCCGGGATCAGCCGCTCCAGCTCGGGCAGGTAGCGCGCCCGCAGCTCGGCCACCGGAAGGTCGATCTCGTCCCCGGCGTCGGACTGGGACAGCGCCAGGTACTGGGCGCCCGGCACGGCCAGGCCGGAGTGCGCCGTACGGTCGAAGACCCACTGCACCGGCGAGCCGAGCGCCGCGAAGAACGGACGGCGCAGCAGTCGGCGGTCGTAGACCACGTGGACGTTGAGGATCGGCGAGGTGCCGAGCTCCGCGAGCCGCTCCTGCCGGGGGACGGCTCCGGACGGGAGCAGCGCGGCGGCGCTGTCCTGGGCACCCGCGAGCACCACGGTGTCGGCGGTGAGCAGTTCGCCGCTCTCCAGCCGGACGCCGTGCTGGGCGGCGGGCTTCAGCTCGGCGGCGCGGCTGCGCAGCAGCACCCGTACGCCGAGGCGTTCCAGTTCGGCCAGCGCGGCGTCGTGGTGGATCTCGCCGAGCGGGACGGCCGCCATCCCGATGTCGGAGGCACCGGGGTCGGAGAGCAGACCGGTCTTGAAGACCATCGCGGCGAGCGCGAGCGAGGTCCGGTCGGCCGTGGCGTTCAGGGTGGCGACGCCGACCAGGTCCCAGAGGGCGGCCAGGGTCGCCGGGGTCTGGCCGTGGCGGCGCAGCCAGTCGCCGAACGAGATCCGGTCGAGCGCCGGGTCGGTCAGGTCCAGCCGCTGGAGGGCGAGCGCCGCGCGGACCACCCGGAGCCGGTCGGCGGGGCCGAGGTGCGGGTAGCCGGCCAGGCTGCGGGTGAGGTGCAGCGGTACGGGCAGGGCGTCCCGGCCCAGCCGTCCGAAGGTCCGGCGGCCGTCGGCACCGAGGCCGAGCACCGGGACGTCCAGACGGGGCTGAAGATCCACCAGTCGGCCCGCGCCCAGCCGGTCGACCAGTCCGCGGTAGGCGGTGCAGCAGCGCAGGAAGACGTGCTGGCCGTTGTCCACGGTCAGCTCGCCGCGCTTGAAGGAGAAGGCCAGCCCGCCGAGCCGGGGCCTGGTCTCCAGCAGGGTGACCTGCTGCCCGGCCTCGGCCAGGCGCAGTGCGGCGGTGATGCCGGCCAGGCCGCCGCCGACCACCACGGCGTGCCGGCGGGCGGACATCGGTCGTTCGGTCACCTGCGCCTCCCCCTGCCGTCGTTCCGCTGATCGCTCATGGACACCACGTGCCCGCTGACGGCCGCCGCATGCCCGGGGACGGGCATCGAACATCCGTTTCCGGGCAGCCTGCGGACCCGGCCGCGTGACGAGGTGCTGACACAGCGTGACATAACTTCCGAGAGAATCAAGAACGCCCTCCGGCGAGCCCGGACAGCGCCACGTATGCCTTCTCCCAGCCCGGCAGCGAAACGCGGCCGCGCAGCACCGACTCGGGATCGGCGGCGATCCGGCCGAGCAGCCGGTGGTAGATGCCGGCCATGGCGGCGGTGGAGGCCCGGCTGCGGCGGTCCAGCATCGGCAGCAGCCGCAGGCCGTCCTCGAAGCAGCGCTGGGCGCGGTCGACCTCGAAGGCGACCAGCCCGGTGAAGTCCGCGCCCATCGGCGGCCTGGGCAGGGCGAAACCCTGCTCGCAGCCGAACCTGACCAGGTCCTCGGTGGGCAGGTAGGTGCGGCCGTTGAGGGCGTCCTCGCGCAGGTCGCGCAGGATGTTGGTGAGCTGGAGGGCCAGGCCCAGGGTGTCGGCGTACTCGGCACCCAGTTCCGGGTCCTCGCAGCCGTACACGCCGAGCGAGAGCCGGCCGATCGAGCCCGCCACGCACCGGCAGTAGACCTTGAGGTCCTCGAAGGTCTGGTACTCGGCGCCCTTGAGGTCCATCTCGACGCCGTCGATCAGTTCGTCGAGGGCGCCGAGCGGGATCGGGAACCGCCGGGCGGCGTCCGCCAGGGCGACCTTGATCGGGTCGGTGTCGTCCATGCTGACGCTGCCGGAGCGGATCTCGTCGAGCAGTCCGCGGGTGCGTCCGAGCTGCTCGGCCTTGCGCTCGGGCGGCAGGTCGCCGTCGCCGATGTCGTCGATCCGGCGGGCGAGCGCGTAGAGCGCGGACATGGCGTACCGCTTGGCCTCCGGAAGGAGCCGGATGCCGTAGCTGAAATTGCGGGCCTGCAGGGCGGTGACCGCCTCGCAGTACCGGTACGCCGCCATGACCTGAGCGGACGCCAGTGGTGATGCCGCCACGCGGGCGTTCACCTTCCCTTCGCGAAGAGTCTCGCCGCCTTCGCTGCGAGGCGGCGCTTGTCCGGCTTCGGCTGCTGGGCCAGGACGTCGTACCCGGCGGCCTCGATGGCCGCCAGGGCCGCGTACCCGCCTGCGGTGAATCCCGCGAGAAGCAGTCGGAGCCTCCCGGAAACCGTACCCACCAGCGGTGCGCCGTGATCGAGCAGGGTCCGGGCCCGGTCCGCCTCGAAGGCCACCAGCTCCCTCACCCGGGGTCCTGCGGTGGGCCGGGCGAGGTCCTGTTCGGTGACGCCGAAGCGGTCGAGGTCCTCGGTGGGCAGGTAGATCCGGCCGCGACCGAGGTCCTCGGCGACGTCCTGGAGGTGCTCGACCACCTGGAGCGCGCTGCAGATCGCGTCGGAGTAGGCGATCCGCTCCGGCGTGGAGACGCCCGCGATGGCGAGCACCAGGCGGCCGACCGGGTCGGCGGAGAGGGTGCAGTAGTCGAGCAGGTCGCGGTAGCGCGGGTACCGGGTGGTGCTCTGGTCGACCCGGTTGGCCTCGATCAGCCGGCGGAACGGCTCGGGGGTGAGTCCGTGCCGGTCGATCAGCGGGACGAGCGCGCGCATCAGCGGGTGCTGCGGTGCGGTGGCGTCCGGGGTGAGCGCGGCCTCGAAGGCGCGGTCCAGGTCCCGTTCGAGTCCGTCCAGCAGGGCAAGCCGGAACGCCGCCTCGCCGTCCTGCTCCGAACGGGTGGTCGAGAGCGCGGCGGGCACCCCCAGCAGCTCGGCGACCCTGACGGGATCGGCCAGGTCGCCGTCGCCCGCGTCGTCCACCAGACGGGCGAAGCCGTAGACCGCCATCAGGTCGGTGCGCCAGGCAGCGGGCAGGAAGAAGGGCGCGACCGGGAAGTTCTCCAGGTCCGCCTTGTCGAGCGTGCCGCCATATGTCTGGTTATCTGATTTAGCTGAAGCCGCCACTACCGTCACTCCCCCGTTCTACACCGGTCCGGTCCACCGGCCCATATCGGACACGCGCCCGAGCTCCCGGCACCGGCCCCCGCCGTACCGGCCCTGCTCAGGCCCGGTTGTGCTTCTCGTACTCGCGCACGACCTCGTCGGTGTGGCCGTCCATGACGAGCTCACCCTTCTCGATCCAGATGGTGCGCTCGCAGGTGTCGCGGATCGCGTTGTTGTTGTGGCTGACCAGGAAGACCGTGCCGGCCTCCTTGCGGAGCTCGCGGATGCGGGCCTCACTGCGCTTCTGGAACTTCTGGTCACCGGTGGCGAGCGCCTCGTCGATGAGCAGCACGTCGTGGGTCTTGGCCGCCGCGATCGAGAACCGCAGACGGGCCGCCATGCCCGAGGAGTACGTGCGCATCGGCAGCGAGATGAAGTCGCCCTTCTCGTTGATGCCCGAGAAGTCGACGATCTCCTGGTACCGGGCCTCGACCTCCTTCGGCGTCATGCCCATGGCCAGGCAACCGAGGATGACGTTGCGGTCACCGGTCAGGTCGTTCATCAGCGCGGCGTTCACGCCCAGCAGGGACGGCTGGCCGTTGGTGTAGATCGCACCCTTGGCCGGGGGCAGCAGACCCGCGATGGCCGCCAGCATGGTGGACTTGCCGGAGCCGTTGGAGCCGATCAGACCGACCGCCTCACCCTTGTACGCGGTGAAGCTGAGGCCGCGCACGGCGTGCACCTCGCGGATGGCGGGCGAGCGCTTCTTCGAGACCAGCCGGCTCAGCGCGGAGGTGGCACTGCCCTTGCCGGAACCGGCACCGTGCACCTTGTAGACGATGTGGACGTCGTCGACGACCACGGTCGGGGTCCGAGCGGGCTTGGAGGCAGCGGTCGCCGCCGCCTCCTGGCTCGCCTCCCGGAAGTTGCTCATCGCGATGTCAGCCACGGCCGTACTCCTCCTCTGCCTTCCAAAAGAACACGAACCCGACCACGAAGACCACCACGGCCCAGACGCCGGCGGTGAGCCACACGTGGTGCGGCAGGGTCAGGTGCTGCGGCAGGGCGTGGCCCGAGGCGTCCCTGCCACCGTGGTAGTAGTGCTTGCTGAAGCTGTCCGGCATGAACGCGTAGCGCATCAGGTCCATGTAGATGGTCGCCGGGTTCAGCGCCATGATCGTCTTCGCCAGCGGCGGCCAGGTCGCGATGGCGCCCTGGATGCTGTACATGACGCCGGAGATGTACATCCAGGTGCGCAGGATGAACGGCATCAGCTGGGAGATGTCCGAGGCCTTGGACCCGACACGGGCCATGACCATCGCCAGGCCGGTGTTGAACAGGCACTGCAGCAGCAGCGCCGGGATGATCAGGAACCAGGTCATGTGCGGCATCTGGCCGTTCGCCAGCACGATGCCGACCAGGACGACCATCGAGATCAGCAGCTGCTGGAGCTGGATCACGGTGAAGGCCACCGGCATGCAGGCCCGGGGGAAGTGCAGCGCCCGGATCAGGCCGAGGTTGTCGGCGATCGAGCGGGTACCGGCCTGCACGGCGCTCTGCGAGAACTGGAAGACGAAGACGCCGACGCAGAGCCAGGCGAGGTAGACCGGGACGCTGTCCCGGCTCTTCATCATCACACCGAAGACCAGGAAGAACACCGAGCAGTTGAGCAGCGGCGTGAGAACCTGCCACACCTGGCCCAGCTTGGCGGTCGTGTACTGAGCGACCAGGCGGGCGGTGGCGAAGGCAAGGATGAAGTGGCGCCGCGCCCACAGCTGCCGCACGTAGGTGGGCAGATTGGGCCGCTTGCCGCTGACTCCCAGGCCGTACTTGGCCGCGAGCTGCTTCGGGGTCAGGCCCGCATCAGCCCCACTCGGTGTGGAAAGGCTGAAGTCACTCACTGTTGACACATTCGTCCTTCGCGGGATCGGATATCGGGCCCGCCACCGGGGGGAGCGGCGGCGGGCCGGCCGGATCCACTGGGATCTCGGGGGATTGTCCGGTCGGCAGTGGGACTGCCGCCCTAATACGATCAGATGCTTCTGCGATCAGATGATTGGCGGTCTGCCCAACCTGCTCAGTCGCCATACAGTACGCCATCGCATCGGCCGTCGCGGACCGCAGGGTTCGCTCCAGCCGGCCCGGAAACCGCCCACCCAGGACTTCAGCGCGTCGCCCGAAGGGCGGCGGGCCAGGGTGAGCAGCAACCAGGTTCCCAAGTAGAGAGGCACGAACGGGGCGGGAAGGTTCCGTCGCGCCAGCCAAACCCGGTTCCGGGCCACGTTGTGGAAGTACGTGGCGTGCCGGGCCGGGGAGGTCGTGGGGTGGTGCAGCACGATGTCCGCGCGGTAGTCGATCTCCCAGCCGGCGTCCAGGGCCCGCCAGGCCAGGTCGGTCTCCTCGTGCGCGTAGAAGAACTCGGCGGGCAGTTGGCCCGCCTGGGGGAAGACCGCACTGCGGACCGCGCTGGCGCCGCCGAGGAAGGTGGTCACCCGCGAGGAGCGCAGCGGGTCGCTGGCCCGCAGCCGGGGGACGTGCCGGCGCTGGGTGACACCGGTGTCGGGATCGGCGATGCGGAAGGAGACGATGCCGAGCTTCGGGTCGGCGGTGAAGGCCTCCCGCAGCAGCCGGGCGGAGTCCCTGTTCGGGAGCGAGCCGTCGTCGTCCAGGAAGAGGACGGCGTCCACGTCCCGGCCGTCCGGTCCGAAGAGCTCGATCCCGACGTTGCGCCCGCCGGGGATGCCGAGGTTCTCGGGCAGCTCGACGGCGCGTACGTCCGCCGGGAGCGGCGGCAGCGGGGCCCCGTTGCCGACCACGGCCAGCTCGACGGCCGGGCCCTCCTGGTTGCGCACCGACTCGATCAGAGCGTTGAGCTCCTCGGGACGGTTGCCCATCGTGATGATGACGGCGCCGAGCCGGAAGCCCTCCGCCCCGGAACCGGCCGCGGCGCTCATCGCAGCCTGCTGGAGAGGACGATGCTGAGCAGGTGCAGGACCGTCTGCAGCATGGCGATCGCGGCCAGGATCACGACCGCGAGGCGGGTGAAGAGCAGCCCGCCGTGGACCGCGTCGGCGATCCCCGCGGCCAGGATGAACAGCGACGCCTCGACGGCACCGACCAGACGGTGGAACTTGAGGAAGGACGCCGCCTTGCGGGCCTTGGCCACACCCGAGGAGCGGGGCACCGAGGCGCTGTCCTCGACGGCGGTCATCCCGCTGCGGGCGCGGGCCACGTCGACCAGGTCGGTCTCCGACTTGATCAGGATCGCGCCGAGCGCGGCCAGCGTGCCGAGGAAGGCCCACTCCCAGTGCGCGGCGCCGCCCTCGCGGTGCAGCAGGTCGCTGGCGCGCAGGCCGAGACCGGTGAGCAGTGCGGCCTCGGACATGTAGTGGCCGACCCGGTCGAGGTAGACACCGGTGAGCGAGGTCTGCCGGCGCCAGCGGGCGACCTCGCCGTCGACGCAGTCCAGCAGCAGGTAGACCTGGATCAGGAAGGCGCCGAGGACGGCCCCGGCGATACCGGGAAGCACCAGCGCGGCACCGGCCAGGACGCCGGTGAACATCATCAGGTAGGTCAGGCCATTGGGCGTGATCGCCGTCATGGTGGAGAGCACGCGGGTGATCCGCAGGGAGATCTTCCGCATGTACCAGCGGCCGGCCCAGTGCTCGGCACTGCGGCGCTGGAGCATGCCCTCCGGGTGGATGACGGCCCTCAGCTCCTCGATCGAGGGCCGGACCGTGAGATCGACCGCAGGGCGGTCAGTTGTTGACGGCATGGACATAGTCGGCGTACGCGTCCCTGATGTCGGAAGGGGAGAGATCGAGGTGTTCCAGGATGGTGAAACGTCCCGGACGGGTGTTCGGAGCGTAGTGCACCGCCTCGGTGAACTCCGCCTCGGTGAAGCCGATCTGAGCCGCGGTCACCGGCAGCTCGTGGCACCGCAGGCGGTCCACGATCAGGCCGGTCAGCTCGCGTTCGCCGCGCAGGTGGCTGGCGAAGGCGGCGCCGAGGCCGACCTGCTCGCCGTGCTGCGCGGAGCGCTTGGGGTACAGCACGTCCAGGGCGTGCGAGATCTCGTGGCAGGCGCCCGAGGACGGGCGGGTGCTGCCGGCGATGTTCATCGCGATGCCGGACAGTACCAGGGCCTCCGCGAGGCACGTCAGCAGGTCCTGGTCGGCCAGCCGGCCCGGGTGGCGGAGCAGGTTCTCCCCGGCCGAACGGGCCATCGCGACCGCGAGGCCGTCCACCTTCTCCCCGGTGACCTCGTGCGAGAGCTCCCAGTCGGCGCAGGCCGAGATGTTGGAGATCACGTCGCCGATGCCGGCCGCGACGAAGCGCGTCGGCGCCTCGCGGATCACGTCCAGGTCCACCACGATCCCGATCGGGCTGGGCACCCCGTAGGAACCGCGGCCCGCGTCGTTGTCGAGGGTGGAGACCGGCGAGCAGATGCCGTCGTGCGCCAGGTTGGTGGCCACCGCGACCAGCGGCAGCCCGACCCGGGCCGCGGCGTACTTGGCCGCGTCGATGATCTTCCCGCCGCCGAGGCCGACGACGGCGTCGAAGTGGCCCGCGCGCATCTCGTCCGCGAGCCGTACGGCACTGTCGAGGCTGCCGTCGACGACCTCGAACCACTCGGCGTCCGGGAGCAGCGGTTCGAGCCGCTCCCGGAGCACCGTGCCCGATCCGTTGCTGATCGCCACCGCTATCCGGCCCGAGGCCGACAGGCGCTGGTCCGCGAGGATGCCGCCGAGCGCGTCCAGCGCGCCCGGGCGGATCTCGACGAAGACCGGCGACGGCAGCAGCCGGGTCAGTACTGGCACGCGATCTCCCGCGCCTTGGAGAGGTCGTCGTGGTTGTCGACCTCGACCCAGGCGACGTCTCCGATCGGCTGCACGTCGATGCGCAGGCCGCGGTTGACCATCTCCTGGTAGCCGTCCTCGTAGTACAGCTGCGGGTCGCGCTCGTAGGTCGCCTTGAGGGCGTCGGCGAGCGCGTCCTTGGCGGACGGGTTGATGATCGTGACGCCGATGTACTCGCCGGTCGCCTCGGCCGGGTCCATCAGCTTGGTGATCCGCTGCACGCCCGTGGCCTGGTCGACGACGACCTTCATCTCCTCGTCGGCCAGCTTCTTCGCGGTGTCCAGGGCGAGCAGGATGCCGGGGGCACCGCCCTGCTTGATCAGCCGGTCGTTGCCGTCCAGCATGGTGCGCTGGACCGCGGCCGGGTGCACGGTGTCGCCGTTGGCGAGCAGCAGGCCCTCGCCGAACAGGTCACGGGCGCACCAGAGCGAGTAGGCGTTGTTCCACTCCTCGGCCTTGTCGTTCTCGACCAGGGTGAGCTTGACGCCGTACTTCTGCTCCAACGCGTCCTTGCGGTCGTAGACCGCCTCCTTGCGGTAGCCCACCACGATGGCGGCCTCGCGCAGACCGACCTCGGCGAAGTTGCCGAGGGTGAGGTCCAGCACGGTCCGCTCCCCGTCGACCGGCACCAGCGCCTTGGGCAGGGTGTCGGTGTACGGGCGGAGCCGGCGGCCGGCGCCGGCTGCCAGAACGAGGCCGATCATGCGGTGTCTCCTGATTCATCGTGTTCTGCGGTGGCGTCGCCGAGGACCCAGAAGTGGATGCTCTCCGCGACCACGACCAGGGCCAGCAGGCCGGCCAGGGCCACCAGGACGACCTGCAGGGCGTGCGCCCCGGCGGTCTGGTGACCGATCGGCCCCTCGGGGCTGCCGTGGTAGACGAGCGCCGCCACCAGGGTGACGAGCAGTGCCCGGCCTTCCTGCCCGCCGGTCACGCGCACCAGCCACCTGGCCGGCGCTCCGGTGCCGCCGCGGAGGCGGTACACCGTGTCGTAGTGATGGTAGGCGAAGGCGGCGACCAGCCCGAACGCGGCCGGGAGGGCTCCGATGTCAAGCTTCAGTGCGAGCGCCAGTACGGCCAGGTACTCGCCGGCCCGGAAGAACGCGGGGGCGAGCCAGTCCAGGGCGCCGGTGAGCTTGCGGGCCAGCACCAGCGAGGTCAGCAGCACGTAGCCGGCCGCGACGCCGACCGCCTGCCAGGTCCCGGCGGTCAGGTACACCGCGACCGGCAACCCGGCGGCGGCGACGGCGGCCAGCAGCGGCACGGCCAGACCGGGCAGAACCCGCGCGAAGGGGCGCAGCACGGGCGCGAGCAGTTCGGTCAGCGGACCGCCGTCGGCGAGGATCGCGACCTCCCGGGCGGCCCGGTCGGCGCGCGGACGGCGGCGGTTGATCGAGCGCAGGACCCGGCCCGCGGTGGTGTAGCAGCAGGCCAGGGCACACCCGACGAGCAGCACCGACAGCGTGATCCGCGGCGTCGTGCAGGCCGTGAGCAGGGCTATCAGGGCCCAGCGCTCACCGATCGGCAGAACGATGATGCGACGGGCCCAGACCGTCCAGCCGACCCGGTCCAGCCGGCTGGAGAGCTGGGCGGTGGGGCTGGCGTTGGCGCTCTGCTGCTTGGTGCCGGCCGTGACCGGGTTCCGCGAGGTCTCCTGGTCGGCGGCCATGAAGGCGAAGTCCACGCTGTGCCGGAAGGTCATCAGGGCCATCGCGGCCAGCGACAGTGCCCAGACGTGGTCACCCGTCCGGGCCGCGCCCAGGGCCAGGCCCGCGTAGTAGGCGTACTCCTTGGCGCGGTCGAAGGTCGCGTCCAGCCAGGCGCCCACGGTGGAGTACTGCAGCGAGTAGCGGGCGAGCTGCCCGTCGGTGCAGTCCAGCACGAAGGACGCGAGCAGCAGCACACCGGCGGCTATGTAGCCGCCCCGGGTCCCGGTGGCCGCGAGGCCCGCCGCGATCAGGGCGGTGACGAGCGACGCCGTGGTCACCTGGTTCGGGGTGAGACCGCGCCGGGCGCACCAGCGGGCGATGTAGCGCGAGTACGGGCTGACGAAGAACGTGGTGAAGAAGCCGTCCCTGGCCTTCACCGCCCGGCGCAGCCGGACCGCCTCCTCGTCCACCTGCGCCACCGCGGCACGGGCCGCCTGCAGCTCGTGCTCGCTGCGGGGCACGGCCGCCACCAGCGTGCCGAGCTCGGGGCGCTGGAGGGGGAGGCCGCGCTCCGCGAGCGCGTCCGCGAGCCGGTCGGGCAGCGGGCGGTCCCGGTCGGCCCCCTCCTGGCGGTCGGTCCAGCCGTACTGCGCGGTGCCGTACGGGTCGTTGCCGTGCGGGGCGGCGCCGTAGCCGTTGTCGTACGGGTCGCCGACGCGCTGCTGGGGAAGCTGTTCGGTGCGGGGCGGCTGCTCGGCGCTCAGGTGCCGGGCGGCCGAGGCGAGGGCGGTACGGGCCTCCGCGCCGCAGGCCACGACCGCGCCGGGCACGGCCGCGGCCGGGAAACGGGGGTCGGTCAGCGCGAGCCGGAGCGCGTGGCGGTGGCCGACGAAGTCGGCGTCCACGACGGCCAGCCGCTCGTCCGGGCCGACCGAGGCGACCACTGCGGCCAGCTCGGCGGCGTCGTGGGCGCGCAGGACGCGACGGAAGCCGATGGCGGCGAGGTCCGCGGCCAGGACGCCCGGGACGGCTCCGGACGCCGTTGCCGGGGCCGTCGGAGCGGCGGCGAGCGACGCGGTGGTGACCGCTGAGGTGGCTGTGGGGACGGCCGCCGCGGCGTGCCGGCCACGGCCGGACCCGGCGGACCTTCCGTGCGCGAGCAGCTCGGGGCCGGTCACGATCACAGTGGACAGCGGAACTCACTCCCTGGCGATGGTGTGCGGTCCGGCCACAACGGTGTGCGGTGGGACGAATGGGGGCTTCGGGACACAAAGATGCAGCGGCAGGTGGCACCGGACGGAACGATTCCGGGGACCAGGCGCACCGACCGAGGCTACCGGACGGGTGATTCGCCCTCGAAATGGCAGCAGGCAGCGCTTATCCGCAGCTGACGCACCCGGGCCGCTCAGATCATCATTCCGGACCGCATGCCCTGCCTTCAAGCCGCCCACCCACCCCCGCGCGACCGTGACCTGACAACTCGGCAGACAGAAGGTGAACCGGGCGGGGCGGAGTTGATCATAAATCGAACAGACTGGCTGGAGATTCGGGCCTTCCACGCCCCCGTGTGCGTCGGATCATCCGGCCCCCTGGGCCATGCGGCAGACTGGGCCACCGACGCAACCCCCGTGCCGAAAGAGGCCCCATGCCGGAGAGCCGACCGACCAGCCAGACGCAGATCGCGGACCAGAGCGCGGCAGCCTCGCCCTCGTCAGCCTCGACCTCGCCCTCGTCCCCCTCAGCTTCCGCGAGCCCCTCGGCTTCCGCAAGCCCCTCGGCGCCGGGCTCCCCCGCCCCGGAGATCCTGCTGGAACTCGTCGACGACGACGGTGTGACCATCGGTACGGCCGAGAAGCTCTCGGCGCACCAGCAGCCGGGCCGTCTGCACCGCGCGTTCTCGGTCTTCCTGTTCGACCGTCAGGGTCGGATGCTGCTCCAGCGCCGGGCCCTGGGCAAGTACCACTCGCCCGGCGTCTGGTCCAACACCTGCTGCGGCCACCCGTACCCCGACGAGCCGCCGTTCGTGGCCGCCGCGCGCCGCACCGCCGAGGAGCTCGGCACCGCGCCCGCCCTGCTCTGCGAGGCCGGCACCGTCCGGTACGACCTGCCGGACGAGACCTCGGGCCTGATCGAGCGCGAGTGGAACCACCTCTTCGTCGGCCTGGTCACCGCGCCGCTCGCGCCGAACCCCGACGAGGTGGACGACACCCGGTTCGTCACCGCGCAGGAGCTGAAGGCGCTGGAGGCCGAGAAGCCGTTCTCAGTGTGGTTCCGGACGGTCTTCGAGGCCTCGCTGCCGGGGATCCGGGAGATCGCCGGCCGGGACTGGTAGCCACCCCGCTCCAACCCTCTGCGCCGTCCCGGCCCTCCGTGTCCTGGGCCGTCCCGGTTGCCCTGCGCCCGTCCCGGCCTTCCGGCCACCCCGGCCCCTCGTGCTCCGGCGCTCCAGGCGGTGCCCTGTCACTCCGGCAGCGCGCCGGTCGCCAACGGCGGCGCGCTGCCCGGCACAGCACCGGCGGCTGCCGGGCGGCCCCTTCCTCACGCGGGCCTACATCGGCCACAGCGCACTGCCGCCCGGCAGCCCGTCCAGGACTGCCGGGCACGGGGTGGCCCCGGGGTCGGTGCGGTCTCCGGGCTGCTGAGGTGCGAAGTCCGTGCTCAGAGCCGCTTCGGCCGGAAACCCGGGGGTGCCGACCGTCGCCGCCCCGGCGGGTCCGGCACCGCCGGCCGCCCCGCCGCCGGCCTCGCCGCCCTCCCCGTCGTGCTCACTGTCGCACTGACCGGCCGTCCTGGCTCCTGGCGCGGCGGGCAGTGGCAGGGAGGCCCAGATCACCTTGCCGCCCTCGCCCGTGCACTCGACGTCGCACACCCCGCCGGCCTGCAGGGTCACGCTCTTCACCAGCAGCAGCCCCCGGCCGCCGAGCTGACCCTGGTCGCTCTCCAGGGCCTTGGGCCGGTGCGGATGGCCGTCCTCCACCGAGATCCGCACCCAGCCGTCCTCGATCGCCAGCTCGGTGGTGAGGTGCGGGGAGAGCACGGCGGCGTGGGTCACCGCGTTGCCCACCAGCTCGGAGACGATCAGCAGCACGTCGTCGACCAGCTCCTGGTACCGCTCCGCCGCCAGGCCCTGAGCCAGCAGCCGGTCCCGCACCGCGTGCCGCGTCTGCGGCACCGAGGCCTCGTGCGCGACCGCCGAGAACCGCCAGACCCCCTCGACCGGCAGGCCCGGCTCGCCCTCCTGCCAGTCCTCCGCCAGAGGTCTCGTCGCGGGCTCCGCCGCCCCGCTCATCTGCTCCACGTCAAGCTGCCCTTCACGCAGGTGCTGGGAGGCGCCACCGGCAGCCCGGACCACCGGCCCTCGGGAATCGGGTGCTCCGCTCAGGCCCCCTTGGTCACCAGAGGCTAGGGAAGCCCAGGTCGACGGCGGGTCATGGACTGCAACTGACTCCCTGAGGGCCGTTTCTGATCGAACCCTGATGTTTTCCGGTGAATCATGCATCGATTGTGTTCGCACAGCAGCCGAAAGATTCACCCCACCCCGACTGCCCGTCCACCCTGGACCGGCGCACCCTCCTTCTGCTCCGTCGCGGCCGCCCTGCGCACCCCTGCCCTGGACCGCCCCGAACGCGAACGCGGAGGCGGCTACGGCTACGGCTACGGCTACGGCTACGGCTACGGCTACGGCTACGGACAGGGTGCGGCTGCGGACAGGGTGCGGCCGCCGGACGTGACGGGCACGAGACGCGCGACGCGGGAGCGCACCGCGAACCGCTCGCCCACCGCGCCGGCATCCGGGTCCCCGACCCCGCACACTCCACGCTCCACCGCTCCGGCACCTCCGCCTCCCCCACAGCGCTTGCACGCGCCGCACACCTGTCCGCCCTGCAACCTTCTGCCCCATTCCTCCCGACAGCGTCGGCAGCCCATCGCCGGGCGACAGATATGCAGGTGAGAAGCACTCCGGAAGCCTGGTAATGTTCTCTCTGTCGCCACGGGGCGCAGGAACAAGAACCCGAGGCACACACCCTGTCCGGGTGGCGGAATGGCAGACGCGCTAGCTTGAGGTGCTAGTGCCCTTTATCGGGCGTGGGGGTTCAAGTCCCCCCTCGGACACCAACGAAGGACCCCAGTTGATCTGGGGTCCTTCTGCTTTCCGGCCACGGTGCAGCCGCCACGTGACCAGCGGCATGACCGACGGAACCGGCGGCTCCCGATCGGACCGGAGCGGGCAGTCCGAGCCGGCCCGCTCCCGAGGCAGCCAGTCGCCGCACCCCGTCCTTCCGCGAGCGCCCGTACCGGGCCATCGTGCAGCCCGGCGAGTGGTGCCGGATGTTCGCCGAGACCCCAACCGGGTCCTCCCCCCGCTTCCAGGTCGCCGGTCAGCTCGCCATGACGCCAGTCGTGGATGCGAGCCGGCCGGGCAACAGCGCCAGCAGTCCTTTCGACGTCATCCAGGAGGACCTGGATGACCGCAAACAACCGCGGCTCGCCACTGGTAAATATCTGGCCCGCCGCCCCGGTACGGACCTGTCGGGGCCCGTGCCGGAGCGAAGTGCCGTCCAGCCCGGGCAGTTCGCGACTGAGCACGGCGGGCGGGGTCTGCGGGGCGCGGGGGCACTTCCTCGCGAGGTGCAGGAGGTTGGTCGGTGACGTGCGCACTCACATCGCCTGGGACTGGAACGGCACGCCGACTCTGCCGCCACCTGCAAGTCCTCCGGAAAACGTCCGGATGCCATTGGACATTGACGGATCGTCGATCTTTCTCGAGCGCGGGAATCGAGTCGCGACAGCGTCGGTGATCGACGGCATGCCTTTGGTGCGCATGACCTGGGGCACCAATCCCACTTCGCTGATGGCGGGTTGGACAAGATGTCCAGGAAGGCTCGATCTTCCTGGAGGATCGCACCTCCCTGTCCCCTGACGCCTTCATTGCAGAGCGTTAGATTGGCTGTCACCTCAGGGCGCGTGCGCGACCGCCGAGGCAGCCGGACTCGGCTGCCCCCGGGCCTCGCTGCCCAGCCACAATCACGTTGCCGAAGACCATGGGGGTACAACTGTGCGCACGGCCAGGAACGCGGACATCAGCAAGCCGCAGTTCGAACTCCGCTGTGGTGGGCTCCACTTGACCATCCAGCGCCTCCCCGCGTGGCTGATCACCCTGGCGACGGCAGGAGGCAGCAGTGTGATCGCCTGGTGGACGAACCGATGACGCCACGTCAGAACGGTTCCTTCGATTGCCCTGAGAGCCCCCGCGGAGCGGAGCACGAGCGCTCCGCTCCGGATGCCGGCGTACGCGTGTCGGTCCGCTCCGAGGGGAACGAGCGGTGAAGCCGTTTACATGCCTGAGGCGAAATCACTCAACGCCGCGGCCCAGTGGCCGGCTGCCCCCGAATCGAAGGCGGCAGGGTCGATGGCACGCAATCGCGCCTCGAGCCGGTCTGCGAGCGCCTCCTGTTCCTCGCTGCCGCATTCGGGATCCGCCTGCAGGAGGGCCAGTCCGAGGCGGTGGGAGAACGCGACGAATGCGGCCAGACTGCTGTTGACCAGCAGGGCCTCTTCGTAGTCGGAGTCCGGGCCGACGGCCTGCACCGTGCCCTCCGGACTCAGCACCAGGTCGTCGTCGTGCCAGGTGCCGAGCCAGCTGTGCGCTTCCAGACCACCGGGGACGTACCGGGCATCCGGGTCGTCAGGGTCTTCCGGTCCGACGCCGACCTGGAGCAGCGGAGCCAGGCCGTCGGCCGGCAGGTCCGAATCGATGACCGCACCGGGCGCGGGCGAGAGGGGCATGCCGATCGTTCTCAGCACTTCCCGGGTCGGGGCCGGCACGCCTTCGAGCTGGTCGGCTTCGAGCAGGACGACCTGGTCCTCGCCCCACAGCCGCACGAGGTCGGCATGGGAAGGACCGCTGTCGGCCGCATCGCCCTGCTGGTCCGGGGAGATCGCCCCATCCCGGTCGGTTGCCGCGGACAGCGCAGCCAGGACGAGTTCGGCCGCGTGCGGCGCACCGGTCTCCAGCAGTTCGGGGTCAAGGCGCAGGGCGGCCGTGCCGCCGAAGGTGCCGAGCAGCAGCAGACCGTCCGGGGTCAGGTGCGCGGTCCTGATCTGGCTGTCGAGACGGAGGTTCAGCAGTTCCCGGCCGGTGTCCGCCTGCAGCAGCTGAACGCCGTCGCCGTACGCGCAGGAGATGACCGGGAGCGCCCCGTCGGTCCGGGGCAGGGCCGCGGCGCTCAAGTGCAGTGGAATGTCGGGCAGTTGCCAGAACGGTGTCAGCGGCGCTCCGGTGACCGGGTCCCACGCCCTGAGCCGGGAGTCGCGGTCGGCGCTCAGGACCGCGTCCCGGCCGGCGGGGAACAGCTCCTCGGCCCAGGCCAGTTGGAGGATTTCACTGTCAGCGTGGGCGGTCCAGCGCGCACTCTCCTCCCCCGACAGCAGCTGGTAGCTGCACAGCCGGCCGCCATGGCTCACCACCGCGTACGGCCGGTCGGCCGCAATCCCTGCGGTCAGACTGCCCGGGGTCCGCTCGGCGGACGGGAGCTCCACGACGCACCGGCCCGTAGCAACGTCCCACACCCTGAGCCCGTCGAAGGCCTGCACACTGACGACCAGTGGCCCGGGCACCTCGGTCGAGCCGCTCACAGCGGCCAGCAGCCGGATGTCCTCCGGGGGCTCCTCGGCCGGGTAGCCGTACCGGGCGGGCAGCAGGGGGTCGACCAGTTCGTCGGTGCCTGCGGCGATGAGTCGGCCGGGCGTCGCGACCAGCGCGAACGCGTCCTGGTCGCCCGAGCACAGGAGTGGGGGCGCCAATCGGCGGCCGGTGGCGGCATCCACGACCTGGAGCCTGTGCGGCACGGTGGAGCTGACGCTGCCGTATACCGTGCGGCCCTCGTACTGCGCCGTCGCAGCGGCGATCACCGGGCCGGGCCAATCGGTCCAGACCCCGGCGGGAGCCCCGGCGGCGGGCCGCGGACGGGCCCAGGCCGGTGTGAAGGGCAAGGTCATCGCAGGTCTCCAGGCTTCGTTCGGGCGGTGCCGGGCAGGTCAGGGCAGGTCGCTGCTGCGCACCCCGGAGGCGGACCCGAACCCACCCAGCAACGCCTCGGGATCCACCGCAAGTCTGATTCGGGCCGCGCCGAAGCCGACATCAAGCTGCTTCAGGTCATCCGCCGACTTGTCCACCGCGCTACCGGGTGCGCTGTCGGCAACAGACGAAATCGACGTGACGTCCTGGCCCAACCGGAGCTCCGTCAGGGTGGAGCCGTCGTTCAGGCCGACGATCCACAGCCTGTCGCCGGCCGCGCAGACGCACAACGGCTCCGGCCCGCCGCACAGGAGGTGCAGCAGCTCGGCCGGCTCGTCGGTCCGCACGGTGGGGCGGAGCAGTCGGCCATCGTCCAGTGCGCGGGTCTGCAGCAACGCGTCACGGTCTGCCACCAGAACGGCGGGGCCGTCGTCGGTCACCACGACTCGGGCAGCTGTGCACGGCGTCCCCCGCAGCACCCACCGAACACTGGACACTTCGCCGGCGGCCTGACCCACCTGGAGCACGCCATCCGTCATGAGGACTACCTCGGCCTCCACGCCGCGATTCTCCGCCGCCGTGATGTCTCCCTGCTTGGCCGGTTGAACACCGAGCGCTCGGAACGGCCATGAGGTGTGCGCAGCCTCGGTGGCCGCCGCCAGCCGGGTGAGACCGTGCTGAACGGCTGCAGTCTGGAGTCGGGCGGCGCGGTCGGCGGTGCCGGGATTCAGCAGTCGCAGCACCGGTCGGAGCGCGACGGCATCGGGTTCGGCAGAGGCCTCTGCCGCCGAGCGGAGTTCGGCAAGATCGGCAGCCAGCAACAGATCGGGGAACTCGAGAAGCGGTGCAAGCACCCCGGCCGCGGTGGCCTGTCGGATGAGGGCTGACAGCAGTACGGGTTCTGTCTGCGACCAGTTCGGCCGAGCGGTTTCGTCGGTGTCCTGCTGGGTCGGTATCCGTCCTGCCAACGCATAGGCCAAGTTCTGGCGGGCCCGGGCCTCCGTGTCCGAGCGCTCACCAAGCAGTACCGCCTCGATCGCTACATGGCGAAGGCGATGGCGCACCGCACCACGCATGCCCGGGTTGGTATGGACCGGCTCGGTGCTCACCAGAACGTCAACGTGCTCCAGAACGGAGTCGAGCTCGCCCGGGTGCACCGGACGGCCTGACACCAGGGTTGTTGCAACCGACCAGGAGAGCTGATCCAGACCTGACTGCCCGGCGAGGGCCAAGGCGTACAAGGCGTCAGCCGCGATCGGTACCTGCCGGGACCAACGGTGCAGGTGGAGCGCGACCGTGCCGGTCAGGTGACCGGGCAGCTCCGCCCCTGCGTCAAGGACGTCGGTTGGCGCGGACAGGTGGTCCAGTACGAGCAGCTGCGCGAGCAGGAAGTTGGGGAACGCCGTCCGGACGACGTCACGAGCGAAGTCGCTGCGCCGGTCCGCATGGTGGAGCGGGTGCGTCTCCTGTGGCGGCACGAAAGCGCAGAGCGCCGCGACGTACCGTTCGAAGGCGGCCCGTGCCGTCCACTGCGGCTGGTCCAGGTCGATCACCAGGCACTGCCCGAGTCGGGTGGCATGGTCGGCGGGCCCCTCTGCGACGAGCCTGACGTGCGGCATCGAGGCGAGTGGGGTGACCAGCTGCTCGACGAGTCGCTCGGTGTTCTCGACACTCGGTACGGGACCTGCCTCGTCAAGCTCCCCGAGAGCGATGACCACCGGGCGCCTGTCCACCTCGAGAACGGACAGGAGTTCCCCGGCGGTGGCAACCTCGTAGCCGAGTTGCTCGCCGAGAGCCGCCGCAAGGTCGTCAGTCCCTCGCCCTCGCGCACCGAGCGCGGCATGGAAGACTTCCGGCCCGCTGCCCGGTTCTTCTCCGCCTCCGGATTGGCTGAGGAGGAAGAACCAGTTGAGCGTGGTGCTACGACCGGTGCCGGGCGAGCCCGTCAGGTAGAGATTGGCAGCTGTGGACGGGTCTACGACGAAGCGTCGGAATGCCCTGGCGACAGCTTCCCGACCGTAGGGAAAGCCCTCCTGGTCGGCATCGCCGAGGGGCGACGACCCGGGTCGGGAGGGGATGGAACCGAAGCCGCTCACTGGTCGGATTCCTCGACGAAGGCGATCAACTCACTTACGCCCCTGGCCCGGTCGGCCGGGCTGGGACCGTATCCGAAGCTGTAGGTGACCTGGGCCTCGGGAAAGGTCACGGCCAGCCAGTCCGCGCAGTAGCCGCCCGGCAGCATGCAGGGTTCCAGATCCGTGTGAACGCGGGTGACCTGTTCCGGCTCGATGCCGTTGCTCTCCAGCTCGTGCCACAACCGCCGTTCCACGTGCCCCTGTCCCGGGACGGTGTAGCCGGTCACCTGGCGGATCGCGCCGCTGTCCGTTCGGAACTCGAACACTCCGCCGGCGTCAACCGAAGCGGTGAGCCGCAGGTCGTCGGCGACCAACGGCCACCAGTGATCCGGGTCGGTCATGGCATCGGGGTCGATCTCGGTGAGACGGGCTCGGAAACCGTCCACGGCTGCCACTGCCTCAGGACCGATGGGCGCGGATGACAGCTGGTCACGGAGCTGGACGAACTCCGCCAGCGTGGCCAGCCACGCCCCGACGGATGTGTTCACCAACCGGCTCGGGAGCCTGATTTCACAGAACACCGACCAGACCCGCCCCGAGGCGTCACAGCAGATCTCGGAGCCGTTGTCGCTGCCGAGGTGCCAGAACGCCGCAGTCTCCACCGGAGGTTCGGGGAGACCGTACTCACGCGCGAAGTCGGCGAGCCGCACAGGCTCGTCGGTCACCTCGAAGTACGGGCCGACCGCCTCCGGCAGACCGGCCGTGGCAAGCTGTTCGCGCACCGGCGAGGGCAGTCCCAGGTCGGTGAGCTCCGCGAGGCTCCAGCGGCGCACCGGCCGCTCTCCCCACTTCGCCGGCGGGATTGGTGTCATGACCGGGCTCCTCCGCAGTCCTACTTCCGACGCTTGATCGGCGGGTCACCGTGGACCCACCGCAGATGGTCCTCAAGAGCCATGTTCCCGCGCTTCTTCGAGCCCTCCGTGTAGTGATCGTATTCGAAGGCGTAACTGCGCTTCGCATCCGGAAAATAGTGCTGGGTCCAGCTATTGCAGTCGGGGATCGGCTGGTTGCAGTAGTCTCGCTCGGAGTACATGCGCAACACCTTTATCCGACGCTCGGGCCCGGGGTCCTGCCCCTCGGCGGTCGCCTTCCGGCGCGCCTCGTCGAGCTTGTCCTGGCGTTCGAGGAGTGGGACGCCCACGACGCGCTCGGAGTGCCTGCCCTTGCTGTGGCCGACCTCGACCTGGGTGTTGCCGTGCTCGTCCCGGTATTCGACCGCCGCGTAGTTCACCTTGCTGCGGTCCTTCTTGTCCCGACGCCGCTGATTGACGGCCTGGGCCAGGTCGTGCGTCTTCGGGTCCACCTTCTCCGCGGTCTGTTTCGGGTCCCGTTTTTCATGCGGCTTCTTCGGATCCCTCGGGGGCAGCGGGTACTTCCCCGGCTTCTTCGGGCGCTTCGCGGGGCCGGTCTGCCCGTCCCCCGTCGCCTTTCGCTTCTTCGATGCGGACTTCGGCGTCAGGCCGTCGCCAGGGCCGTGCGTCTTGATCGAAGAGAGGCTCTTGACGTGCTCGGCCTCGGCCTTGGCAACGTTCGCGGCGACCTGCTTGGTCCCCTGGCCGGCCTGGCGGTACAGGCCGCCGACGGCCTTGCCGGCGTCTTCGCCGATGCTCTTGCCGAGGCGCTTGGCGGCATCCTCAAGGGCCTTGGTGACTCGCCTGGTCAACCGAACGACACCCCTGAGCTCAGCGAGACGAACCGGCCTGCATGGGCGGCGACTTCCTCAGCGTGGTCACCGAGTCTCGCCGCGTGCCGCACGAGTTCTCCAGGATGGATGCGGAAGCCGTCACCGCCGCCTCCACCGGAGGGAGCTCCGAGTCCGCCTTCGGCCGCCCGGAAGACCATGCCGCCGAGGGCGCGTTCCATCGCCTCTTCCACGGGGGTGACGGCCTTCTCCACGAGGATGCCGATCACCTCGTCCTCAAGCTTCTGGAGCAGCGCGTTGACGACGCGTTTGGTGGCTTCGACGAGTAGTGCCTCAGCAGCTTCGGCAGCGCCGAGAGTGACGACGGCAGCAGCCTGTGCCGCAACGAACTCGGCGGCCATGATGCCGAGTTCGGTGATGACGGCGACCTTCGCTCCGATGATGACGTCGGCGGCGATCTCGAGCGCGACGGCGGCGGCGTTGCAGACCTGAACCAGCTCGTCCATGTGGTCGGACGACATCCGCGCCCATCGCTCGACGAGCTGTTCGTAGGAAGCCGCTTGGTAGTGCTCGCCCATCTGCTGGATGGTGGCGCTTGCTTCCTGGTGCGTCCGGTCGATGTTGGTGGCGAAGTCACGGACGTGGCCTGCGTAGCCTCGGACGCTGTCCTCGTTGACCTCGGGCCAGTTCAGGCCCAGCAGATCCATGACCCAGACCAGTTCGCCGGGTAACTCGATGGCCATGCTCCCCCGCCCCCGGCTGATTACGTCAGCCAATCCCCATCAGGCTTCAGATTGATAGTAATACCATCAACCATTTGATCACGGGTGGTGTACGCACGGGTCGGCACACAGCTCGACATGAGCCCCGCACCGGCGGTCCTGTCGACGGGGCGACGCCGCTCCATCCGCGAGAGACGACACCACGGCACGCAACTCGGTGACGGACTGCCTGCCACCGACCGTCCCGTCCGAGGCGACAGCCACCTTCACCCCCGCCCCCGACACCTTCGCGAACGCCCCCGGCCGATGCCGGACGGCCTCACCGTGACACCGGTCGCGGATCCGGAAGTCCTCCGGCGGTACGGCCGGCTACAGCCGGTCCACCGGGGATGAGCAGGCCCGACCCTCCGCCGGCATGCCGATGAGCCGATCCCGCGCACATCCATCGTCAACCCATGGTTGACGCTGGATGTGCGTCAACCTAGAGTTGACGCATGGCGAATCCACTGCGTTCGACGAATCCAGTCCGCCTCGACGACCTGATCGAGGCCATCAAGAAGGTTCACACCGACGCGCTCGACCAGCTCTCCGACGCCGTCATCGCGGCCGACCACCTCGGGGACGTGGCCGACCATCTGATCGGCCACTTCGTGGACCAGGCCCGGCGCTCGGGCGCCTCCTGGACCGACATCGGCAGGAGCATGGGCGTCAGCAAGCAGGCGGCCCAGAAGCGCTTCGTCCCCAAGGATCCCGGCGAGCCGTCGGAGCTCGACCCCAGCCAGGGGTTCGGCCGGTTCACCCCCCGGGCGCGGAACGTGGCCATGGCGGCGCAGAACGAGGCGCGGGCCGCGGGGAACGACGAGATCGGGGCGGCCCATCTGGTGCTCGGGCTGCTGAGCGAGCCGGAGGGGCTCGGAGCGGCAGCGATCCTCGCGCAGGGGGTGAGCCTGGAGGACGTCCGGCAGGCCGCCGGCGCCGCGCTGCCACCGGCGGTCCAGGAGCTGCCCGAGCTCATCCCGTACGACGCCGGAGCCCGGAAGGCGCTGGAGCTCACCTTCCGGGAGGCGCTGCGGCTCGGCCACAACTACGTCGGAACCGAGCACATCCTGCTCGCCCTGCTGGAGCTGGAGGCCGGCACCGGCGTGCTCAACGGCCTCGGCATCGACAAGGCGGCCGCCGAAGCCGACATCGCCGCCACCCTGGCGACCTTCACCACCACTCACCAGCAGGGCTGACCGGCCCTCAGTCCGGTTGCCCTGCGGGAGGGTTCGCCCGCAGGACAACCGGACGCAGCAACCCGTGGGACTCCGGAACGGGGGCGGGCCGCCGGTGAGCACCGTCAGCCTCCGGCACCCGATCGGACGGCCCGCCAGGTCGAGCCGGTGGTCGCTGTAGTCGGCGAGTCCGGATCCGGGCCCCCGGACGGGCAGTTGCCCACTGCACTCGCCACGCAGCCTCCGGCCAGTCAGAACACCGAAGTCCTGCGGGGAGTCCTAAAGAGTGCTTCCAGCGGCGCGGGCCAGCACGTCGGCGGTCCGCGCCCCCGCCTCGACCGCGTGGTCGGCGGTGCTGGGCAGGCAGCGGTCGTGCTCGGGGACGAACTCGGTCATGATGACACCGGCGTGATCGGTCGCGACCTCGTCGAGCCGCACCTGCCAGCCCTGTTCCTCCAGAGCCGTGCGCAACTCGCGTGAACGCTCGACGTCCACCACCGGATCGGCGGTGCCGTGCACCAGCCACACCGGTACCGGCTGCACCGGGCTGCCGCCCGGACGCAGGTCGTCGATCGGGACGGTGCCGGTGGTCGGTGCCACCGATCCGTACGCACCGGCGATTCCCACGACGGCCTGCGGCCTCCAGTCGCCGAACGCGGCGGGATTCAGGGCGACCGCCACCGCGGCCTTGCCGCCCAGCGACCAGCCGGCGAGTGCGACCCGCTCGGGGTCCCCCCCGAAGTCGGCCACGTTCCGCCGTACGAAGACGGCCGACTCCCTCAGGTGCGTTCGCCCGCCGTCCGGAGCGTCGGGACGCCAGTCCGGCACCATGACGATGACGCCCAGCTCCGCCGCGGCGCGGGCGACCGGCGCGAGGACGTCCCGTTCGTCGGGGCCCCGGCCGTGCCAGAGCAGCACCGCGGGCACGGGCTCCGACGCGCCCACGGGCCGATAGACGTCCATGAGCTTGCCACTGGCCCCGTAGCTGAGCCCCGTCCTGACGACAACCCCTGCGGCCACCGCGACACCCCCGACTCGTCACACCACGGACGACGTCACGCTACCAACGTGGTCCGGCCGACCTGACTCCAGGTCAACCGGCCGAAGCAGGCGACCGCCCCCGGGCCCGGGACCGGTCGGCCTGCTCGCGTCGGGCGCGACCGGCGGCGGGGACAGCCAGGCGACGGGCTGGAACACCGCCCCGCCCGCAGCACCGCTGCCGGTGACGGTGCGGCAGCGGATCCGGGCGCACGGCCGGCCCTCCTAGCGGACGGGGCTGAGGTGGCTCTGGAGCCGCGCATGGCGGAACTGGTAGACGGCTCCGACCTGGCGCAGCACTCCGCGGCGGTAGGCGTCGTCGAGGAAGGCGACCGTCGCCCAGGGGAGCCGTCCGGTCAGGGGCAGCCAGAGGCGGGTGAGGAGCACCCACTGGCCCCAGGCGGTGAACGCCAGGGCGTACGAGAACGCGCCGGCGAGGCCGCCGACGGCACCGATCGCGAACCCGGAGGGCATCGGCCAGCTGAGCGGGCCCAGAAGTCCCTGGCAGAGTCCTGTGACCAGCCGGCCGCCGAGGGCGATCACGAGGGTGAGCAGCGGCACCAGGAGCAGGGTCTGGCGGATCACGGTGCTGCGGTTGACGGCCAGCAGGTCCGCCGGGGTGGCGGCGGAGCCGAGGTCGAGGGGTGTCTCCAGGGTGGCCACGAGCCCGAGCACCAACCCTGCGGCCAGCCCGAAGACGAGCCCGAACACGAGTGAGTTGACGGCCGCTGCCCTGATCACCGGCGCGGCGACCGTCATGTGGCCGGAGAGCAGTTCCACGCCCACCGTGAGCCCGGGTCCGGCCCCCAGTCCCACCACGAAGCCGCCCAGCAGGCCGGCCGAGAACCAGGTGGGGAATCCGCGGGCGGACGCGCCGGCCCGTCGGCCGCGGCCGGGCAGTCGCAGCTGTACGCGTGACGGCTCGAACACCACTCCGCCGATCACGACCATGAGCCCGTAGACCAGCCCGACGGCGAGGCCGACCGCCGGGCCGAACAGCAGCGCGTCCAGCAGGCCGGCGCGCAGCGCGAACGCGGCGCTGCGACCGGCGATCATGTTCAGGGCCGGGAAGACGAGCCAGTCGGAAGCGGCCGTGACCAGGGAACAGGCGAGGACGACGGCGAGGATGCGCGAGGACAGCCGCAGCGAGCCGCACAGTTGCCACCACGCCAGGTCCTGCCGGTCGGGCTGCTGGGGCCGGTCGAGGTGGCCCGCGAGGTAGCCCAGGTAGTGCCGGGCGCGTTGCGGGTCCCACGCGTGGTGGCGGCGCGGACGGCCGGCGCCCGACGGGGTCGGAGTCCGGCGCCGGTAGACGGTCGGCACGAAGCCCGCCAGCAGGTGCTCTTCGAGGGCTTCCGGGGTCGGGAAGCGGACGGTGTCCAGCAGGACGGCCGAATCCTGCCCCGGGGTGTCGCTGTAGACGGTCCTGGCCAGCAGGACCATCAGCGGGGTGCTCAGCACCGTGGCGAGGTTGACGCAGGACCGGCTGTCCGGCTGCCGGCGCAGCCGGTCCAGGACCGGGTCCCACACGGTCGCGGCTCGTCCCGCTCCCTCGCCCGGTGCGGTCGGGCGCGCGGTGCGGGGCAGGTAGTGGAGCAGGTCGTCCGTGGTCAGGTCGGTCAGGTCGATGCCGGCGGCCTTCCTGAGCACGTCGGTCGCGACGGCCTCGGCGAACTGCTCGGTGCGGCTGGTCAGCAGGAGCGGCAGGGATATCGCGTTGAGTTCTTGCAGGGCCGCGCCGTGCAGTCCTCTGGCGATCTCGTCGAACCCGTCGAGCACCGGGAGGATCCAGCCGGCGTCCACCAGTGCGGCGGCCAGGGTCAGGCGGCCGGGGGCGCGCGCGTCGAGGCCGGGGTGGTCGCGCAGCAGCCGTTCGATGAGCCAGTCGCGCAGCGCGGTGACGGTCGGGTCCCACGATCCGATGCTGAAGACGACCGGCACGGGATCGCCGCCGGCCCGCGTGCCCAGGTAGTCGAGGACGAACCGCATCGTCAGGACGGTCTTGCCGGAACCGGCCCGGCCGAGCACCACCAGCCGCCCGGACGGGACGCGCCGGTAGACGTCCGCGATGTCGGCCAGCCCGCCCTCCAGCGACAGCGGGCCGGAGGTGGCTCCCAGGGGAGCACCGCGGATGTTGTCCCAGTGGTCCAGCAGGTCCTCGGGCGCCGCCTTCCACCGCACGGGCAGTGGGAACGGGTCGTGGATCCGGCGCTGTTCCTCCTCGCGTATCCAGCGGCCGTACACGTCGTGTGCCAGTGACTCGGCGGCCTCGGCCAGGGCGCCCCGGGGAGCCGGCGTGCCGGGCCTGACCGGGTCGGGCACCGGCGCGGCCGGGCTCGGCACGGTCGGGCTCGGCGCGGTCGGGCTCGGCACGGTCGGGCGGTCGGGCTCCTCGGAGGCGACCTCGGCGGGCCCGGATGCCTCCGGGGCGGGTACGGACGCGTCCTGGCTGGGTGCGGAGGCGGTGCCGGTGACGTCGGCGGCGCCACCGTTGCCGCGGTGCGCGGCCAGCAGTTCCTGCCAGAGGTCGTCACGGTCCCGCTTCAGGGCGTCGGCCAGGGCGTGGGCGACCTGTTTCACCGTTCCCATCCGGGCGTCGGTGGGCTTGCCGGTCTCCAGCCGGTGGATGGTGCGCACCCCCAGCCGGGACCGCTCGGCCAACTGCTCCTGTGTCAGCCCCGCCTTGAGCCGTAACCCACGGACCAATGCGCCGAACTGGCTGCTCACTTCGAGGCCCCCGCTTCGAACCCGATCCTGCCGGATGTGACAGATCGCTGTCAGATCACTGTACCGGGGCACCCGGCCGTATTTGGCCGGTCCGTGGCCTGGTCCGCCGACCGGCACGAACACCACGATGGGTGCCGACCGCCGCACTCGACGGCACGTCAGCCGACGGCGGACCCCGGGGCGCCTGCCGGGTGCCGCAGTCCGACGGCATCGACCCGTGGCCCGGCCCGCGCACGGGTCGGCTGCCCCGGCGTACCGACCCCCCGCGACGTCCAGACCGAAGGAAGTCCGCATGAAATCAGGGGTACTGGCCAGAACGCTGACGGGCGTACTGGTCCTCCTGTTCGCCGGCCTCGCGGCGGCCGATCCGGCAACCGCGTCCACGGGCAGCGACGGCAAGACCGTCCGGTACCAGGGCGCGAGGTTCCGGGTCCCGGCGTCCTGGCCGGTGATCGACCTGGACCGGGCGCCGGACACCTGCGTGCGGTTCGACCGGCACGCCGTCTACCTGGGCCGCTCCGGCAGCAACCAGAACTGCCCGTCCCACCTGCTGGGACGCAGTGAGGCGATCCTGGTCCAGCCGTCCGGTCCCGGCGCGGCGCCCGACGCCCGGGAGAACCGCGCCTCCCACGAAATCACCGTCACCACAGCGGCGTTCACCGTCACCGCGACCTACGGCACCGACCGGCCGGCCGTGCAGGCGGTCCTCGACAGCGCCGGCCTGCCGAAGCCCGGTCGGACACCGCCGAAGGCCCTCGCCCCGACCGCTCCCGCAGCGGCCTCCGCGGTACGGGCCGCCGCGGTTGGGCGGAGCAGCACCGACTTCAACGGCCAGGGCTTCGATCCGTGCGAGGCTCCGAGCCCGTCCGCCATGGACAGCTGGATGAGGTCCTCGCCCTTCGGTGCCATCGGCATCTACATCGGCGGTGTCAACCGCACCTGCAACCAGCCGAACCTGACCTCCGACTGGGTCGCCCAACAGGCCGCCGCTGGCTGGCACTTCTTCCCGCTGTACGTCGGCTACCAGGCCCCCGGCGCCTGCGGCGGCTGCGCCACGATCCCGTCGGCGTCCCAGGGCGCCGCCGACGCCGACGACGCGATCGCGCAGCTGTCCGCCCTCGGCTTCCCCGCAGGCACCCCGGTCTACCTGGACTCCGAGCAGTACTCGCCGTCGTACTCGAGCACGGTCCTGGGCTACCTGTCCGCCTGGACCACGGAACTGCACGCCCGGGGCTACCTGTCGGGTGTGTACGGCAGTGTCAGCAGCACGATCTCCGACCTCGTCGCCACCTACACCCCGGGGGCGATGCCGGACGTCATCGACTTCGCGTCCTGGCCCGGCAGCGGCAGCACCAGCACCTCGGATCCGGGAATCCCGGACAACGAGTGGGCGGACCACCAGCGGATCCACCAGTACGCCGGCGGCCATGACGAGACCCACGGCGGTGTGACCCTCAACATCGACTCCGACTACCTCGACGTCCGGTCGGCTGCCCCGGGCGGCGGCTGGGACGACTTCGGCGACGGCCGCCAGAACCCGGCGGTCGGCCGGGAGGCGAACGGCGCGATGATCGCCTTCGCGGTCTCCCCGGACCAGCAGGGGCTGTACTACCGCGAGCAGTCGGCGCCGTCCGGCGGCTGGGGCGGGTGGCGGCGGCTCGGCGGTCCGGTCGGCGGCCTGCCGGTCGTCGGCAGGGACCCCGACGGACGTCTGGAGCTGTTCGTCCTGGGCGCCGGCAGGAACACCGTCCTGCACATCTGGCAGACCGCGCCCAACGGCGGCTGGAGCACCTGGGACACCGGCTTCGGCGGGCCCGCGTCCGGTCTGGCGGTCGGTCAGAACGCGGACGGCCGGATGGAGGTGTTCGCCCTCGCACCCGACCACGGCTCGATCTCGCACATCTGGCAGACCGCGCCCAACGGCAGCTGGAGCGCCTGGAACGGCGACGGCAACGGGCCCTTCGGCGGACCGGCCGGCGGCGTCCCGGTGATCGGCCACGAAGCCGACGGCCGCATGGCGGTCTTCGTCCTCGGCCCCGACGGCAACTCCGTCGCGGTCCGCGAACAGGTCGCACCCTCGGCCGGCTGGGGCAACTGGAACGGCTCGTTCGGCGGCGCGGCCAGTGGCCTGACGGTCGGTCAGAACGCGGACGGCCGGATGGAGGTGTTCGCCCTCGCACCCGACCACGGCTCGATCTCGCACATCTGGCAGACCGCGCCCAACGGCAGCTGGAGCGCCTGGAACGGCGACGGCAACGGGCCCTTCGGCGGACCGGCCGGCGGCGTCCCGGTGATCGGCCACGAAGCCGACGGCCGCATGGCGGTCTTCGTCCTCGGCCCCGACGGCAACTCCGTCGCGGTCCGCGAACAGGTCGCACCCTCGGCCGGCTGGGGCAACTGGAACGGTTCGTTCGGCGGCGCGGCCGCGACCGTGAACGTCAGCCACAACGCCGACGGGCGCATGGAGGTGTTCGCCCTCGCACCCGGCGGCGCGAACATCTCGCACATCTGGCAGACCACGCCCAACGGCGGCTGGAGCGCCTGGAACGGCGACGGCACCTTCGGCGGCGCCGCCTGGACCGGCCCGTGACCCGTTCGAGAGGAGCAGTCGAGACCGAGATGTCAACGTCCCCCCGTTCCCGCCCCCGCCCCCGCCCCCTGCGGCGGGCGCCGGGAGAGGCGGCCCGCGTTCTGCTGATGGCCGTGACCCTCCTCCTCGCCCTGGCGGGCACCGGGCTCGCGTCCGCCGGCACCGCGTCCGCCGCCTCGGCCCTCGGCGGCCGGATCACCCGCAGCGAGATCCTCTCCCGGGCCCAGTACTGGGTCGACAACCAGCCGGGCCCCTACGACCAGACCGCCTACTCACCCGGCCCCGGCGGCGACTTCGACTACCGCCGCGACTGCTCGGGCTACGTCTCGATGGCCTGGCACCTGGGCGCCAACGCCTGGACCGGATCGCTGTCGGACACCTACTCGTACGCCATCGCGCGCAGCGACCTGCGCCCCGGCGACATCATGGACAACTACAGCGACCACGTGTTCATCTTCGACCGGTGGCTCGACGCCGACGGCGGCTTCTCCTACTACAGCTTCGGATCGACGCCGGTCCGGCACCTGACGGCCAACATCAACGACTCCTACCTCGACGGGCACCCCAACAGCTCCTACAGCGCCCGCCGTTACGACAACGTCATCGAGGACAGTGCCGCCAAGCCGCATCCGTACCCGTCCGGCCGCGTGGTGTCCGGCCGCGACGCGGACGGCCGGCTGGAGACGTTCGCCGCGGGCCCGGACGGCGTCTGGCACGCCTGGCAGACGGCGGTCAACGGCAACTGGTCGGACTGGGTCAAGGTGGGCGGACCGGCCAACGCCCAGCTGGCGATGGCCCCGAACCAGGACGGCCGGCTGGAGGTGTTCGCGGTGAACGGGGCCGAGTTGGACCACATGTGGCAGAACGCGCCGAACGCCGACTGGTCGGCCTGGGCCGGCCTCGGCGGCGGCGGGTACCGCATCGCAGCCGGCAGCAACGCCGACGGCCGGATCGAGGTGTTCGCCTCCAGCGGCGCCGGCCTGTTCCACACCTGGCAGACCGCACCCAACAGCGCCTTCGCCGGCTGGACCGGGGTCGGTGGGCCGGCCGACTCCAGGCTGCAGATGGAGAACGCGCCCGACGGCCGGCTGGAGGTGTTCGCACTGTCGGACACCACGTTCGGCCACCTGTACCAGACCGCGGTCAACGGCGGCTGGTCGGCGTGGGAGAACTTCGGCGGCGGCGGGCACGGCCTGACGGTCGATCACGACGCCGACGGCCGGATCGAGGTGTTCGCCTCCAACGGCACCGGCCTGTTCCACCGCTGGCAGACCGGCCCCACCACGTGGTCGGACTGGACCGGCACCAACGGCGGCACGGCCGACTCCGAGCTCTCCTCCGCCCGTTCGGCCGACGGCCGGGTCGAGGTGTTCGCCATCAACAGCAGCACTGCCACCCACATCTGGCAGACGGCCGTGAACGGCGACTGGTCGGCACCGGAGACGTTCGGCACCGGCGGCACCGGGATCACCGCGGCCAACGATCAGGACGGCCGGATCGAGGTGTTCGGCACCAGCGCCGCCAGCGTCCACCACAGGTGGCAGACCGGATTCAGCACCTGGTCCGACTGGGCCTGGCTGAACGCCACGGCCGGGCCGTCCATGGCCTGACGATCAGCGCCCGCCGGAGGCGGCCGTCGCGGTCCCGTGCCCTGTGGCGAGGCCGCGAGGCCGCCTTCGGCGCCGCCCCGGTCCGGCGGCGGCCGGACGCGCGGGGGCGGCGCCCGGACGCGCGGGAGCGGGGACAGCGGCGGGGGGCGGCGGCGGCTCACATGGTGCCGATGCGGCGGCCGGTGACCTGTTCGGGCCGGATCCGGATCCACAGCGGGCGGCTGCCACCGGCCCATGGTTCCGTGCCCGGCAGCTGGGCGAGGCGCTGGACGGTCTCGGGGTCGTCGACGTGCTGCGCCGTACCGACGATGAGGACACTCCAGCCCTGGCTCAGGTGGTCGTCGATGTGGTCCGCCTGGAAGGACACCTCGGCGCCGGCCCCGGGGGCCGCTCCGCCCTGTGGATCCGTGCGGTAGACGACCGTTCCGGCGTCGACCGTGTAGTTCACGGGGAACACCGCGGGCCCCGGCCGGACGGGCAGGGCGATCCGGCCGATGCCGTGGGTGCCGAGCTTCTCCCAGCACTCCGGCTCGGTGAGATGGACGAGGACCGGCCGGGGCGCCGCCCCGGTCTGCCCCGGCGGAGCGTCGGTGCGCCCTTCGAGCAGCTCCCGGTACGTCAGGTGAAGTGCCGCGGCGACACGGACGAACCCGCCGGGGTCGAAGCCGGGCCCCACCTCGATCAGATGCCGCAGGTAGCCGGGTGCCATCGCGGCGTTCCTCGCCAACGTATCCTCCGTCAGGCCGAGTTGGGCGCACCGATCGGCGATGCGCCGCGCGATGGCGCCCGGATCGGGCCGCTGTGCGGCGGCGGGCTGGGCGTTGTCGTTCACGGTGGCTTCTCCCTCGGGTGTGCGGTGAGGTGCGGTCGGATGCCGGAAGAGGGCGCCCCTCGGGGGCAGCCTTCGGCGACTGCCTCCAGGGGCACGGTCCGGTCCGGGCGGCCGCGACGACGCCGCAGGCGTCCGGGAGCCCGCCGGGCCCGAAGCGGTGGGTGACCGGCCCCGGCCCGGTCCGCGGCACGTGAACGCCGTCATGTTTCCGACTACTCCCTCGGACGTCGGGCGGGCGGCACGGCCGTGCCCTCGCCCTTCCACGTCAAGGGTTCTCCAGGAAGCCGATGCGCGCCACGGGCCGGGCCCTCGCTCTGCTCCGCCAGCGGGACCCACCCGTCGGGACCCGTGCGATCCGGCGGCCGGGCGCGTCAGCCGCCGTCGACGTCCAGCACCTCGGAGAGCGGCAGCCGGGGGGTCGGCTCACCCTCCGGCCCGTGGCCGAGACGGATCAGGATCTGGACGTACTCCGGGCCCAGGTGCGGATCGCGGGCCTCCCAGCGCAGGTAGGGCCACTCCATGGCCTGGTGCAGCAGGGAGGCCCGGACCCGGTGCACGGTCGCCGTCAGCAGCACGTTCTCCAGCGCCAGCCCGGCGCGCAGCCAGTCCTCCCGCCGGTCGCGCTCGGTGGCGAGCACCGCGACGCACGGCTCGGCCTCGAAGGTTTCGGGGCGCAGGTGCTCGGCGGGCCGGAGGCCGGCGTAGTCCCGCATCGGCATGCGTCCGGAGGTGTCCTGCGGCCCGAGGGAGGAGGCCGGGATGCCGAACGGGCCGCCGGCCGGCCCCTGGATCCAGTTGCGGCTCTCGCTGCGGCGCACGGGGTCGGTGGTGCTGCGGCGCTCGGCCTCGGAGGTGAGGTGGAGCAGCCTCGCCGTCTCCTTCCGGTCGGGGAAGTAGAGCACCGCCTGCTCCGCGTGCGCGGCCTCGACGAGCTCGCCGCGCACCTCGGCGGGGACCGGCGGGCCGCCGAACGGCGTGCGGACGGTGTGCCGGTGCCGGATCGCCTCGTACAGTTCGGCCGTGCCCGGCGGCTGCGCCTGGGACGGCTCCGCCAGTCGGACGGTGGCCAGCAGTTCGGGCTCGGCCGGGTCGGGCAGCAGGCGCACCTCCGGCGCCCAGCCGAGGTGACGGGCAGCGGTGCGGAGGTTGAGCACCGCCGCGCCGACCGAGATGTGCAGGGCCCGTCCGTCGGGGTCGATGGCCGGCAGTGACCGTTCGGGCACGGAACGGACTTCGAGGGTGCCCGTCCCCGAGCGCAGGCGGTAGTGCCAGGGCTGGGTGTTGTGAATGGACGGGGCGGCCACCGCGGCGGCGACGAGCTTCTCCAGTGCGGCGGTGTCCAGGGACATGGCGGCCATGGCGGTCTCCTGGTTGGTCGGGTCAGCCTGCAGTCGGCCCTGATCCGGATCGCAGGACTTCCAGGCGGTGGCGGTACTCGTCCGCGTCGATCTCGCCCCTGGCGAAGCGCTCGGCGAGCAACTGCTCCGGCTCGGGCCGGCCGGGTGGCCGGCTCTGCGGCCAGGCGGTGGGATGCTGCTGCGCCCGGCCGAGGTAGCGGACCAGGGCGACGATCCCGAGGACGATCAGTGCCCAGAAGAGCACCATGCTGATGGCCATCAGGCCGAAACCCCAGCCGTTCGTTCCATGGTCGTACCAGTACATGATCGCGGGCTCCTCGCTTGTACGCGGTGAGGCGGATGCCCTCACACCCATCGTGCGGCCGATCCGGTCTGCGGCGCTTGGGCCGTTCGGCTCCATCTGCCGGTGCGCACGGATTCGGGGCGCCAGCGGCAGCGACGGCGACGGCGACGGCGACGGCGACGGCGACGACAGCGGGATCGGGTGCGGCGGCTCGGTGCGGGGATCCGGTGCCCGGGGACTCCGTCCGGGGCGGGCTCCCGGCCGCACGCGCCCCCGGCCGCTCAGTCCGGGCGGACGATCACCACCGGGCAGGTCGCGTGGAGCGCGCACTGCTGACTCACCGAGCCCAGCATCGCCCGGACGAAGCCGCCCCGGCCGCGGTTGCCCACCACCAGGAGCTCGGCACCGTTCGCCGCTTCGAGCAGCACGGCGGCCGGGTGACCCAGCACCAGACGCCCTTTCAGCTTCACCGGGCAGTCGTCCCCGAGCACTTCGCGCAGCTCGGTGGTGAACATCCGGCGCGCGGCCTCCTCGTCGAGACTGGTGTCGACCACAGGCGCCGACCACCCGTACGCCACCGGGGGCTCCCAGGCACCCACGGCGTCCACGGTCCCGCCGATCAACTCGGCCTGCCGGACGGCCCAGCGCAACGCGGCACCCGACGAAGGCGATCCGTCGACACCCACCACGATGCGGGGGGCCGAGTCGTTCGCGTCCACACTGAACCACCTCACTGCACTCGGGGGCACCTTCCACGCTGCGCTCGCGACGCCGGATCCGCGAGCGGTGTGCCGAGCCGCCCGGGGCGCGGCGGCTGCGGTCCGTCCGGCGGCTGGGCACCGGCCCTCCTCGGACGCGGTTCAGGGGAGGATCTCGGTTCAGGGGAGGATCTCGACGGACTCGCCCGGTGGGCGGTGCAGCCGGTTGAGGTAGGCGTAGGCCGGGCTGCGGGCGAGCAGCTCGTGGTGGGTGCCGTGGGCGGCGACCCGTCCGTGTTCGAGCAGGACGATCTGGTTGGCGTCGCGCACCGTCAGCAGGTTGTGCGAGATGATGATCGTCGTGCGTCCGGCCATCAGCAGACGCAGCGGACCCATGATCCGCCGGGACGACTCGGCGTCCAGTCCCGTGGTGGGTTCGTCGAGGACCAGGACGGGGGCGTCCCGGATCATCGCGCGGGCGATGGCGAGCCGCTGGCGCTGTCCGCCGGAGAGCAGTCGGCCGCGCTGGCCGACCACGGTGTCGTAGCCCTCCGGGAGTCGGCCGATGAAATCGTGGGCGTCCGCCGCCCGCGCCGCGGCGCGGATCTCGGCCTCGCTCGCCCCGGGGCGTCCGTAGGCGATGTTCTCCCGGACGGTGCCGTGGAAGACCAGCGTCTCCTGGAGGACCACCGCGACGTTCTCGCGCAGCTCCGCGAGGGTCAGTTCACGGATGTCGAGCCCGTCGAGCCGTACCGCCCCGTCGACCGGGTCGTAGAAGCGCAGCAGCAGCTTGGCGGCGGTCGACTTGCCCGCACCGCTCGCTCCCACCAGCGCCAGGGTCTCCCCCGGTGCCACCTTGAACGACACACCCGACAGCGCGGGCCGGTCGACCTCCGGATAGCGGAAGCAGACACCGTCGAACTCGACGCCGCCCCGGGCGCGGCCGAGCGTCCGGGGGTGCTCGGACTCGGTCACCTGCGGGCGCTGGTCGAGCAGTTCGATGATCCGCTCGGCCGAGGCGGAGGCGGAGTAGAACGTGTTGCCGAGCCCGGACATGCCCTGGATCGGACCGTAGAGCCTGCTCAGCAGTGCGAGAAAGACCATCAGCCCACCCAGCGAGAGCCGCCCGTGCACGAGCTCCCAGGTTCCGAGGCCCATCACCACCATGCCGCCGGTCAGTTCGATGAAGTCGACGGTCGGTCCGTACAGCGCTCCGATCCGGGTCGAGGCCATCGCCGCGTGGTACCGGCCGACGCTCTCGCGCTGGAACCGGGCGTGCTCCCAGTCCTGCCGGTTGTACGCCTGGACCAGCGCGATGTTGCCGAGCGTCTCCTCGGTGACCGCGCTGATCGATCCGCTGCGCCGCCGGCGTTCCCGGGAGGCGTCCCTGATCAGCCGTGCGAAGCGGCGGGCGGTGAAGAAGAACATCGGCGCGGCGATCAGCGCGACCAGCGTGAGGTCCCAGCGCAGCACGAGCAGCAGGCCGACGTAGATTCCCAGCCGTGCCACCTGGGCGAGGGCGCTGACGATCCCGGAGAGCAGGAAGGTCTCGACCGCGTCGACGTCACCGGTCACCCGGGACAGGACGTCGCCGAGCCGACGGCGTTCGAAGAAGCCCAGCGACAGCCCCTGGATGTGCCGGAACACGTCCGACCGCAGGCTCAGCAGGAAGCGCTCGCTGACCCAGGTGGAGATCACTCTGCCGGAGAAGGCCAGCACACCGGAGATCAGGGTCAATCCCGCGAAGGCAAGGGCGATCGGCGGGAACAGGCTCAGATCGTGCGGAATGAGCATGTCGTCGATCACTATTTTGAACAGCCAGATCTCGGCCGCCTCGACCACCGGACCGGCCACCACCAGAGCCAGCAGCACCGCCAGCCAGCGGCGGCCTCCCCTGGTGTACGGCCAGAAACGCCGGAAGATGTCCCGAAGGGGAACGGGTGGCGCGGCGGCAACCACATCGGACGTGTCGGCGACGGTGAGCAACCGCCGCACGACCGACCGCACGGTGCGTTTCCTCGTCATCTCACACGGTCTTCTCGCTCGTCCCCGAGCCCGATTGTTCTCCACCGCCCGGAACGCCGCCGGAACAGCGATGCCCGGAACAGCAAGGCCGGGCACGAATGCCCGGCCCGCACTCACACAGTCGGATACTCACCAGCACCCGTCTCCACGGCCGTAGCCGCCATAACCGCCGTAGTCTCCGCGACCGTAGCCACCGTGGCCCCAGTCGTCGCCGCCCCAGTCGTCTCCACGGCCGTAGCCGCCATAACCGCCGTAGTCTCCGCGACCGTATCCTCCGCCGTATCCTCCTCCGCCGTATCCGCCGCCGTATCCGCCGCCACCGCCGTAGCCACCGCCACCGTCACGGCCGAACGAGATGAATTGTCCGAGGAATGCCATGATCAAACCTTCTTTCGAAGCCTTCCCCTTCAATCCATACTCATCCTCGACACGGGCGAACACAACCGGAAACAGGAGAAAATATGAAGGTTTAATGACTTTCCCCAAAATGCCCGATTGACCAGATCCTGACACAATCTTGGGGCAGGACACAGCGAGTGGCGAACCGTCACGGCGGGGCACAAGTAACGGCGGCGGAGCGCGAGGAATGGCAGGCCGTCACCCCGCGACCCGGTGACCCACCGACAGCTCCGACCGCTCTGCAAGGATCAACGGGATCCACCGCCGTCCGCAGGGAGCAGTTCTGAGCACCGTCGCCGCCGAGATCCTCTCCGTCGTGCTGCTGCTGGCAGTGCTGACCTTCGCCGTCGCCAGGCCGCGCGGGTGGCCCGAGGCCGCTGCCGCGGTCCCGGCCGCCGCCGTCGTGGTGGCGACCGGCGCGCTCTCCCCCGCCGAGGCCTGGAACCAGACCCGGGAGCTGCTGCCGGTCGTCGGCTTCCTGGCCGCCGTCCTGGTGCTGGCGCAGCTGTGCGCCGACGAAGGGCTGTTCACCGCTGCCGGGGACGCGGTCGCGCGGCTGTGCGGCGGGCAGCCGACCCGCCTGCTGGGCGGTGTCTTCCTGATCGCCGCGCTGATCACCGCGGTACTGAGCCTGGACGCCACCGTCGTCCTGCTGACGCCGGTGGTCTTCGCCACCGCCGCGCGGGTCGGGGTCCGGGCCCGGCCCCACGTGTACGCCTGCGCACACCTGTCGAACTCCGCCTCGCTGCTGCTACCCGTCTCGAACCTCACCAATCTGCTGGCGTTCACCGCCAGCGGCCTGACCTTCACCCGCTTCGCCGCGCTGATGGGCCCGGCCTGGCTGGTGGCGATCGGGATCGAGTACCTGGTCTTCCGCCGGTACTTCCGCGCCGATCTCGCGGTCGCCGCACCGGCCGCACCGGAGGCCGTCGACCGCCCCGAGGTGCCGGTGTTCACCCTCGCGGTACTGACGGCCACTCTGGCCGGGTTCGCGGTGACCTCCTTCGCCGGGGTGAATCCGGCCTGGGCGGCGCTGGCCGGGGCGGTGGTCCTGGGCGTACGGGCGCTGGGGCAGCGGCGCACGACCGTGCCCGGACTCCTCGGCGCGGCCGGTCCGCTGTTCTGCCTGTTCGTCCTCGCGCTCGGCATCGTGGTCAGGGCCGTGGTCGACAACGGCCTGGCCGCCGGAGCCGGTCGTCTCGTGCCGCGCGGGGACGGCCTGCCCGCACTGCTGGCCGTCGCCGCACTGGCCGCCGTCCTGGCCAATCTGATCAACAACCTGCCCGCGATCCTGGCCCTGCTGCCGATCGTCGCCCCCGGCGGGGCCGGGCCCGTGCTGGCCGCGCTGATCGGGGTCAACCTCGGTCCCAACCTCACCTACGTCGGTTCGCTGGCGACCCTGCTCTGGCGGCGTGTGCTGCGCGACCACGGCACCGACCCGACCCTCGGCGACTTCACCCGCCTCGGGCTGCTCACCACGCCGGCCACCGTGCTCGCCGCCACCGTTGCACTGTGGGGGACGCTCACCGCGATCGGCGGGTGACCGTACGCGCACCCGGGCCGGGGCCTGGCCGTGCGGGCCGGCCGGGGCCCAGGATGGGGGTGCGGCCCGGTGCCGTGGTGGCAGCGCGGCGCTGTTCCACGGACCGACGGTTGCACGGATCCACGCCCTGCCGGACCGACGATGAAGGTACGGCACTGTCCACGCGGGAGGTACGGCCCGATGCCGGGACGAGGTGGGAGTGAGCACGGGCCACCACGGCTGCTCGTGCTGCGGCACGGCAAGTCCGCCTGGCCCGCCGATGTGCCGGACGGCGACCGGCCGTTGGCGCCGCGCGGCCGCCGCAACGCGGCCGAGGTCGGCGACCGGCTGTGCGCGCTCGGCCTGCTGCCCGATCTGGTGCTGTGCTCGCCGGCCCGGCGCACCCGCGAGACCTGGGAACTGGTCGCGGCGCGCTGGGCGGCCGCGCCCGCCACGGAGTACGACGGGCGGCTGTACGGCGCGCAGGCCGGGGAACTCGCCGACGTGCTGCGCGCAGTACCCGCAGCGGCACACACCGTGTTGCTGGTCGGACACCAGCCCGCCGTGCAGGAGCTGACGTCGGTGCTCGCAGGTTCGGCAGTCGGTGACAGCCTGGAGCGGGTCCGCGAGAAGTTCCCCACCTGTGCGCTGGCCGTACTGGAACTCGACGCACCCTGGGCCCGGTTGGCGCCGGGGGCGGCCCTGCTGCGGGACTTCACCGTGCCGCGCCACCACCGCGGCTGACCTCCGCACGCTCGACTCCCGCACGCCCGGCTCCCGCACGGCGACTCCCGCACGCTCGGCTCCCGCAAAGACCTCAACATCGGCGGTGTGATGCAGGTAACATCGCGGCACGGCTCGGCGACCGGTCGGTTCGCCTGCCCGAGAGGAGAGCGAGAGCTGACATGTCGGAACTGTTGGAACGGCATCGCGCAGTCCTGCCGGCCTGGCTGGCGCTCTACTACGACAGCCCCCTGGAGATCGTGAGCGGCAGGGGACGCCGCGTTCAGGACGCCGACGGGGTGAGCTACCTCGACTTCTTCGGCGGGATCCTCACGAACATGCTCGGGTACGACATCCCCGAGGTGCGCGAAGCGGTGGAGCGCCGGCTGAGGACGGGGGTCGTCCACACCTCCACGCTCTACCTGATCCGCTCCCAGGTGGAGCTGGCGGAGAAGGTCGCGCGGCTCTCCGGCATCCCGGACGCCAAGGTCTTCTTCACCAACTCCGGTACGGAGGCGAACGAGACGGCCCTGCTGCTGGCCACCCACGCCCGCCGCTCCGACCAGGTGCTCGCGCTGCGCAACAGCTACCACGGCCGCTCGTACGCCGCGACCGCCGTCACCGGGAGCCGGAGCTGGAAGAACTCCTCGCTCTCCCCACTGAACGTGCACTACCTGCACGGCACCGACCGCGAGCGGTTCCCGCAGCTGTCGGACCAGGAGTACGCACGGTTCTGTGTCGAGGACCTGCGCAGCTGCCTCGCCACCGCCACCGCCACCGACGTCGCCTGTCTGCTGGTCGAGCCGATCCAGGGCGTCGGCGGGTTCACGGCCGTGCCCGACGGGCTGCTGCGGGAGTACAAGCAGGTCCTGGACGAGCACGGGATCCTGCTGATCTCGGACGAGGTCCAGACCGGATGGGGGCGCACCGGGGAGACGTTCTGGGGCATCGGCGCCCACGGTGTGACGCCGGACGCCATGACCTTCGCGAAGGGGCTGGGGAACGGCCTGGCGATCGGCGGCGTGGTCGCGCGGGGCGACCTCATGGACGGACTCCCGGCCAACGGCATCTCCACCTTCGGCGGGAACCCGCTGGCGACGGCGGCCGCCAACGCCACCATCGACTACCTGCTGGACCACGAGCTCCAGGCCAACGCCCACCGGATCGGCGGCCGGCTCATCGCGGGCCTGCGCGCGGCGGCCGAGAAGCTCCCGACCGTCGGGGCGGTCCGCGGCAAGGGCCTGATGTTCGCGGTCGACATGGTCGACCCGGAGACCGGACAGCCGAGCCCGGCACTGGCGGCGACCGTGCTGGAGGAGGCCAGGAAGCACCGTCTGCTGATCGGCAAGGGCGGTCTGCACGGCAACGCACTGCGGATGGCGCCGCCGCTCACGCTGACCGACGGCGAGGCCGAGGAGGGGCTTGCCGCGCTGATCGAGGCGCTGGAGACGGTGGACCGCGCCGACCGCACCGACCGCGCCGACCGGACGGACCCGAGGTAGGCGATCCCGGCCTCCCGCACCCGGGCCGATGTGGTCCGGAGACGGGTGGCGCGGTGGCCGACGGTCCGGAGACGGGCGGCGCGGTGGCCTGCGGTCCGGAGACGGGCGGCGCAGTGGCCTGCAGCCCGGAGACGGGCGGCGCAGTGCCGGGTCAACCGGTCCCGAAGCAGTCGTGGGCGACCTCGAGGAAGTGCAGCAGCAGCGGATTCGGGTCGTCACGGCGCCAGCCGATCGCCACCGTGGTCCGTGCGGTGTCCGGTTCGACCCTGCGGTACGCCACACCGCCGAGGCGGATCCGGCGGATGCTCGCGGGCGCGAGCGAGACGCCGAGGCCCGCCTCCACCAGGGCGGCGACCGTCTGCCACTCCACCGCGCGCTGGGCGATCACCGGCTCGAATCCCGCCGCCCGGCAGAGGCCGACGATCCGGTCGTGGACCGTCGGCCCGATGGCGCGCGGCAGCAGCACGAACGGCTCCTTCGCCAACTGCTCGATGCGTACGGCGCGTTGGGCCGTCAGCGGATGGCCGGACGGCAGTACGGCGACGAAGCCCTCGGAGAGGATCACCCGCGTGTCCAGGTCGGGGTCGGCCGGCGGCTCCCGGAGCAGACCGACGTCGATCGCCCCTTCATGCAGGGCGACCACCTGCGGTGCCGTGGTCATCTCCCGGATCTCCAGGTCCACTTGAGGGTACCGCTCACGGTAGCTGCGCAGCAGCGCGGGCAGCACGGTCAGTGCCAGCGAGGCGGCGAAACCGACCCGGAGCCGGCCGGCCGTACCGCTGCCGATCCGTCGGGCGGCGTCCAGTCCGGCGGCGAGCTCGTCGAGTGCGCGGCGCGCCGCCGGCAGCAGCTCCCGGCCGGCCGGGGTCAGGGAGACTCCGCGCGGGCCCCGGGCGAAGAGCGGATGCCCGACCCGTTCCTCCAGCCGCCGGATCTGCTGGCTCAGTGGTGGCTGCGCGATGCCGAGGCGGGCGGCGGCGCGGCCGAAGTGGAGCTCCTCGGCGAGCACCGCGAAGGCGTGCAGCTGGTGGAGCGCGAGCTCGGGGCGGTCCATAGCGCCAGGGATATCACATCGGCAGATCCGAAGTATTGGACGTATGACAGCGGAGCCTCCTAGCGTTCACGGCATGACAGAGCGACGCGCGATCCTGAGCGGTTCGACCTTCGAGGAGCAGATCGGCTACGCCAGGGCCGTGGTGGACGGGGACTGGGTGCACGTCTCCGGCACCACCGGATTCGACTACGGCACCATGACCATCTCCGACGACGTGGTGGAGCAGGCCGAACAGTGCCTGCGCACCATCGGCGCGGCGCTGGCCGAGGCCGACTGCTCCTTCGCCGACGTCGTCCGGGTCCACTACCTGCTGCCCGACCGCGCGGACTTCGAGCCCTGCTGGCCGGTCCTGCGCCGCTGCTTCGGCGAGATCCGGCCTGCCGCCACGATGATGGTCTGCGGCCTGGCCGATCCACGGATGAAGATCGAGATCGAGGTGACGGCGCGGCGGTCGCCCGGGGAGACGGGCAGCGCGGGGCGCTGAGCCGCGCCGGGAGGCCCGGAGGCCGGCCGGAAGGCGGCGACAGGGCGGCCCGGGCCACCGACGGACCGAGGGACCGGTGGCCCGCGCCGACCGGAGCGCAACCGCCCGGCCAACGCCTCGCCGCCGCACCGCCCTCCACCTCACCACCTCCCGTCACAGCCGTTTCGCCGCAGCGCCTGCCCGGCCGTCCGGACCGACGGAGTCCGCATCGACCGCACCGCCACCGGGTACACCACCCACCGTGAATCCCCGAACACGGAAGGTGACAGCCGTGCGAATCTGGCGAAACGTTCAGTCATGGTGGCGGAGTTGGCGGTCCCGGTGGTCCGGACAGGACGGCGCGGGTGACCGGGTCGGGCAGACCGGACCGGACGAGGCCGGGCTCACCACGCACCAAGTGGTGTTCCAGGCCGACTTCGGCTCGGCGCAGCAGTGGGTCGCCGGGCGCTCCAGCGCCTATCCCCGGATGGGCCCGACCAACCGCGGCGACCACAAGCTGGACTACCTGACCAACCGGTACTGCCCCGACGGCCGGTTCACCGCGACGCCGCGCCCCGACGGCCTCTGGGACTGCAACCTGCTGACCACCGAGGGCAGCCCGGAGTCCTTCCAGGTGCGCACCGGCGACACCCTCTGGGCCCAGGTCACCCTGCCCGTCGACCTGGGCGCCTGGCCCGCGATCTGGACCTGGCGCAACGGCGACAACGAGGTGGACGTCTTCGAGTACCACCCGGACAACCCCGGCCTGCTGGAGCTCTCCAACCACGTCCGCAACGGCAACCGCTACTGGACCGACCCCACCGGGGCGGTGGCCCCCGGGGCCACCGTGGACCTGCGGGTGGTGCTCGGTGCGAGCTCGGTCCTCTGGTACGTCGACGACACGCTCGTCTTCGCCGACCGCCGCGGTGTCGGATCGTCCTGGCAGGCGTACCTGATCGTGAACCTCTCGGTGAGCGACGGCACGTACCACCCACGTCCCGGTCCACAGCAGCGGGAGCTCTCCTGGACCTGCCACTCGCTGCAGGTCACCCGGGGGTAGCCGTCCCCCGCGCCGGACCGGACGGGCACGCAGATCCCCGGCGGGACAGGACGTACGGACGGCCGACACCGAACGCTGGTGCGCCGTTCACCCGCACGCGGTGGTGGACGGAACGGCGGGTTGTCAGGCTTCGGTCAGGCCGTGAGAACGGCGTCGGCAGGGGCATCGGAGGGGAAGACATGGCCGTACGGACTCGTCCGCGGGCAGCGGCGCTCGCCGGACTGCTCGCGGTCGTCGCACCGTTCACCATGGGCGCGGCGCAGGCCGACCGGGCGGCGGCCGGCCTGCCGCTGGGGTCCGCGGGACTGCCGGAGACCCGCACCACGCAGGCACTGGCCGACGGGGTGACGCTGACCACGATCGTCCGGGGCCGGGTCGCACCGGGCGACCACTGGACGGTGGACGTGGCGATCCCCACCGGCGAGCTGCCGCCCTCGCCCGATCCCGACGCCCCGGCGTCCGTCCTCGGCACCAGGGCCGGGGCCACCGCCGTCGCGGCCCGGCTGGCGAAGGCGGGCTACCGGCCGTCGGTGGTCGAGGAGAAGAACCCGGCCTACCGGGACCTCCCGGCGGGCTCGCAGGGCTTCACGGTCCGGATCGGCAGCTTCGGCGACCAGGAGGCGGCCAACGCGGCTGCCAGGCAGCTGAAGCCGCTCGGCTTCAAGGGCGTCGGCATGTTCACCGGCGGCGAGCGGACCCAGACCGACGGGCCCTGGGTCCTGCACGAGCTGGTGATCGACCCGCGCCGTTTCGAGGGCCGGATCGAGGAGTCCCACGGCGCCGGCCAGACCGGACGCCGGACCACCTCCCAACTGGCGCTTTCCGGCGGTGCGTTGGCGGCGGTCAACGGCGGGTACTTCGTCATCGACCCGGCCGCCGGCACGCCCGGCCAGTCGATCGGCACCGTGGTCGAACACGGGAAGCTGCTGCACGAGGCGACCAACGGCCGGATCAGCGCCATCCTGCGGGACGGCGGCAGGCGGGTCGAGTTCGCCGAGCTCACCACGGCCGTCGGGCTCCGCCTGCCGAGCGGCGTCCACCCCGTGGCGGGCCTCAACCGCACCCCCGGCCTGATTCCCAACTGCGGCCAGCCCGGCGACCGGCCCAGCACCGCGCCGCTGATGGACGTCACCTGCACCAAGGCGGACGAGATGGTCGTCCTCACCCCCGAGTACGGCTCCGCGCCCCCGGCCGGACCCGGCACCCAGGCGGTCGTCGGCCCCGCCGGTGCCGTGGTGTCGGTCGGCCCGCGCGACGGCAGGCCCGTCCCGGCCGGTGACACGGGCGTGCAGGCGATCGGCACCGAGGCCGCGTGGCTCACCGACAGCCTCCCGGTGGGAGGGCACGTGACCGTGCAGACCTCGGTGACGGACAGCCGGGGGCAGAGGGTTCGGTTCGGCCCGGACGACTCCGCGGTCGGCGGGGGCCCCGAGCTCCTCTCCCGGGGCGTCCCGGACATCCGCCCGGTCGCGGACGGCCTGGTCCACCCCGGCGATCCGTCCTACTTCTACGGCTGGGGCGTCCGCCGCAACCCGCGCACCGCGATCGGCACCGACCGCAACGGCCGGATCATCCTGCTCCAGGCCGACGGCCGCCGCCCCGGCTACAGCCAGGGCCTGTCGCTGGACGAGGAGGCCAAGGTGCTGCGCGCCCTCGGCGCGGTCGACGCGATGAACCTGGACGGCGGCGGTTCCTCGGCCATGTACACCGCCCGCACCGGCCTGGTCGGCCGCCCCTCCGACCCGGGCGGCGAGCGCGCGGTCGGCAGCGCGGTGCTCGTCCTGCCGGCGGCCGCGCGGCGCTGACGGCACCGAGGGCGTCCGCGGCGCGGAAGGCATCGGCGGCGCGGAGGGCATCGGCGGCGCGGAGGGCACCGACGGCACCGAGGGCCGAGCGGTGCGCGGGGGCACGACCACCGGCCGCCACTGCCCCGCGCCCGGGGCAGTGGGCTCACGGCGGTCCGGACGGGATCAGAACCGCAGGAACGCGCCCGGCGCCGCCACAGCCGCTGCGGCGGACGCGGCGGCTTCGGCGGCGGCTGCGGACGCCGTGGTGCCGCAACCGCCGGAGTTCAGCAGGCGGTTGACGGCCTGCGCGCTCGGCCCCGCGTACGCCGGGTCGTACGGGTTGCGGGAGAGGGCGACCTGGCGGTGGCCTTCCGCATCGCCGAGGACGAACGTCAGGAAGCCGGGCGTACTGCCGTTGTGGCCCCAGAGGTCGCCACAGGTGCCCTGGAGCTTCATCAGGCCCAGGCCGTAGTCGAGGCCGGGGCCGGCGGGGACGGTCGTCTTCATCTCCACGAGTTCGGCCGGACGCAGCAGCCGCCCGCCGAGCAGGGCGGCGTTGAACCGGGTGAGATCGGCGGTGGTGGAGATCCCGGCACCGGCCGAGGAGGCGACCGAGGGGTTGAACAGGGTGATGTCCACCGGCCCGGACGGCATCTTCAGGTAGCCGTGCGCGTTCGGCCCGGGGATCGCGGCCGAGTCGGTGGGCATGAAGGTGTGCCGCAGGCCGAGGGGACGGATGATCCGGCGTTCGACCTGGTCCGCCCAGCTGCGGCCGGTGACCTGCTGGATGAGCATCCCGGCCAGCACGTAGTTGGTGTTGGAGTACGACCACTCGGTGCCGGGCGCGAAGCCGGGGGCGTGGGCGGTGGCGATGTCCACCAGTTCCCTCGGCCGATAGGTCTTCCAGCGGCCGGTCCGCAGCCACTGCTGGAGGTCGGCGTCGGTCTTCAGCTCGAACTGCGGGTCCTCGGTGTAGTTGTAGATCCCGCTGGTGTGGTTGAGGAGTTGGCGGACCGTGATGTGCTGCCCGTTCGGGACCACCCCGGGGAGGTAGTGCTCGATCGGGTCGTCCAGGCGCACCTTGTGTTCGGCGACCAGTTGGAGCACCACCGTCGAGACGAAGGTCTTGGTGACGCTGCCGATCCGGAAGGCGCCGTCGGCGTCCACCGGCGCGCCGCTCGCCAGGTCGGAGACCCCCGCCGAGCCCTTCCATGCCGTACGGCCGTCCACCCGGACCGAGGCCAGCGCGGCGGAGCTGCCCCGGTTGGCGACCGTGTCGTCGAGCGCGTCCTGAAGTTCCTTGTCCCAGCCCGACGTTGCCGGTGCTGCGGGCAGCGCCGCCGCCCGCAGCGGTGCGGGGGCGGGGGCCGCCGCGAACGCCGCCGGTACGACCGCCCCGACGGCGGTGGCTCCCGCCATCACCCCGATCGCCACCCGCAGGCCCGCGCGGCGCAGCCCGTTTCCTGACCGTGCCCCAGACATGATCCCTCCCGTTCCCGGCCGGGTTCACCGACCGGCCGTGGCCCGGCCGCTTCAGCTGCGGCGGACCGTCCACCCGGACAGCTCCTGTCTACCCGGCGCACCTGGGCCCCGGCTCCCCCGCAGGACGGAGCCACCCCCGACGTCCGCCGGGGTACTGGCCGAAACCCGCTCAGGGTCGGCCGGGAAGCACCGCCGGGCCGGCACGTGCAGTTGTCGCCGGTCCGCCCGTCGCGCCTTCAGCACCCCCGGAGGTCGAGGGCGGCGACCTCGCGTACGGCATCGGCGATGGCAGGGAAGTCCTTGCGCAGGATCGCACCGTGGTTGCTGGCGACCTTCGCGCTGATCCGGATGTTCGCGTTGCGGTCGGTCACCGCGGCGAGGCTGGTGCGTATCCGTTCCTGTTCGTCGCCGCGGCTTCCGAGGGATGCCCCCGAAGCGACCACGTACCGCACCGGGACGGTGATGCCGTCCAGCACGGGGCCCAGCTCGCGCTCGCGGGAGAGTCTGCCGAGCTCGATGTTGCTGTCCGCCTGCTGTTCGGCGGTCATCCGCGGGGTCAGGCCCGTCGGGCGCAGCAGCGGCGTGAACCAGCCCATCCGCCGGAACAGCTTCCGGATCCGCTGCTCCATGGCCTCGTCGAGCCAGTCGTACGGGTACGCGCCGTCGACCAGGACCGCGCCCAGGGTACGGTCCGGATTCCGGCGGGCCCAGTGCGCCCCGACGAACGCTCCGTAGGACCAGCCCACCAGCAGCGCCCGGTCCACGCCCCTGGCCGCGAGGACGGCATCGACGTCCCGGACGGCGGCCTCGAAGGAGTAGTCGGCCGAACGCTTCGACTTCGTGCCGCGCGCCCGCTCGTCGTAGGTGATGTGCCGCCACCCCGTCCCCAGGTCGGCGACGACCCGCCGCCAGTACCCCTGGGTGGCGAACTGGCCGTTGAGGTAGACCACGGGGATGCCGGGACCGCCGGTGTCGGTGACGGCCAGGGCCGTGTCGTCGACCGGCACCATGCCGGTCCAGTTCGAATCGGTCGAGGACGTGCCGTCCTTCGTCATGTGTTCCATACCCTTCTTCATGGGTTGTTCGGATCATTCGTAAGATCGGGACGCCCAGGGGTGCTGGGCGTGGCTGTCATGTGTTAGCCGATGTTGTG